>DASWSZ010000235.1:0-8333 GCA_036402395.1 Methylophilus sp. | reverse complement strand
GCGTGGTCAGTTGTTGATTATATAAACCAGTACATGGCTGCGTGGCCAATACGCTAGAACTAGCTGACATTAGCCCTACCCCAAATATTAAAGACATCATCGCCTGCTTGAGCAAAGAAGTTTGCATGGAAATTGACCTTCATATGGATAATTAAATAATTCAAGACTTAGGTACGACTGCGTGTTAGCCATTTCGTTCACCCTAGCGCATGCTAATTGCCATCAGCAATTGCCCATTGTAAATGCATATAGCAGCAGACTGCCGTAATAAAGTAATTAATTAATACTCATTCACAAGCTAATGAATATTATGCTTATTTTTAATTACAATTTTGATACACATCTAGTCAAAAAACTCACAATTCATTACAACATAGGCTAAACATGCATGAAATAATCTAACCGATACCTACCCATACCAAGCTTGTCTAACGTATCCCACTTCTATAAGTGTACCGCACGATAATAACAGGAGATTGAATTGAAATTGCCTTACCTTTTGGCCAGTGGCTTATTGCTGCTGCCTCAGTTAACCATGGCAGCATGCAATACCGTGATGGGCGGCTGCGTAAAAGAAGCGTCGGTGAACGTTGCACCACATATGCGCACTGAGGTAGTCAAGCCTGTACAAAAACCTGCCGCTACACCACACAAAGACTTACCTCAGATAGTCACCACAGTACATAAAGCCAAAGCAGCCAGCAAAAAACTCTAATACGCCTCCTTAATATTAGGCGCGCCAGTCTTGCTGGTGCGTTTTCTTATGGCCTATTTAACTAGCTAAATCATGACTAAAACTGTTTGGTTTGGCCAGCGACTGTCAATTTTTTGTCACTGAATAATGGCATGTGCACAAATCATTCACCCACATCAGTGCATAGCAGATGCAGAAGCTGGCAACCTTGCCTACTAAATGCATGGCGTAAGCGCTTGTAGACATGATATTTAGCTGTTTACCTTTATTGGCACGCAATATGCTAGTTACAAATTAGCTAGTCAATTAATTAGGCTTTGTGATGTTGTAACAACAAGAGTGAATTGAGAGGAAAGTGTCATGCCAAAAACTGTAGATAAAAAAGACGAAAAAATTAAAGTCATCGACCAAATGTTAGAAGATTTTGCAGGAGATGAAATGGATGATTACCAAGAGTCCTATAAGGGCATGAGTAACAACCATAAGCACTACTCGGTAGATGAAGATATTTTAGATTTAGACGATATTTACTAACCTGACGACTATAAGCGCCGGCCGCTTATATCAGCAAAAGACGCTTAACTTTTGCAGCTAGTGGTCGTTAAGCTAATAGTAGGCTGTGCAAAGTAAGCCGCATGTGACTAAACGCTACACTCATAATACAGGTTGAAAATGATGATAACACTGATGCAAGCACTAATAAGTCATGTATGGCTGGCCATGCGCTTAAAACACGACGGCACCGGCATGCCCACGAGTATTCCAGCCGCAGCTGCGTTGATGACAACCTATATTGTGTTGGTGCTGATCGGCAAACATGCGCAAACGGACATCAGTTTAGAGTTAATTTTGGGTCTGGCATTTATTGCACAGTTTTATATTTTTAACCTCAGAAACAAAGTAATAGGCCTGTTGATTATGATAGGGGTGATTGCTAATGTGCTATCACTGATACTCACGCTGGTATTAGGCCTAAATCAGCAAGCCATCATGATGGTGTCTATTTTGGAATACATCATGGTGTTCAGTGCCGTACTTAATTTAATTAAAAGCAACTTTAAAATTAGTTAATTTTTTACATTACAATTACCAATCAAACTACTGTTTTTATTAGTATTTTAAATTATCAATTCTTTTCCAGTACGCTATTTCTCCAACGCCAAGCTACATCTATAGCTAACAGCCTATTAGCCAAGAAGCTTGAGCAGCATGCCCAAGCCACCGCTCAGCAATATTACCGTAATCACGTTCAGCTTAAATCGAAATAAGGCAATCGCCGCTATTGCTGCCAGCGCCATAGCTACGCCATCCATAGCGCTATTTAAGCCTTGTGGCCAAAACACATGGTAGGCAAAAAATAAGGCAAGATTAAGTATCACCCCTACCACCGCGGCGGTGATGGCACTCAGTGGTGCGGTAAATTTAAGATTGCCATGGGTGGTTTCTATAAACGGCGCGCCCATAAAAATAAAGATAAAACTGGGCAAGAATGTGAAAAAAGTGACGATACTGGCAGCGACCAGTGCTGATGCAAAAACGGCCTCCACGCCAAATGCCTGCGTTAGCCAGCCACCAACAAAGCCAACAAAGGTGACCACCATAATCAGCGGACCAGGCGTGGTTTCACCTAGCGCTAAACCATCGATCATTTGCGTGGCGTTAAGCCATTGATAATGCTCTACCGCGCCCTGATAGACATAAGGCAATACCGCATAGGCGCCGCCAAATGTCAGCAAAGCGGCTTTGGTAAAAAACCAACCCATTTGCGTAAAGGTCGCTTGCCAGCCATATAGTGCAATCAATAGCAACATCGCTATCACCCAGATACTTAGTCCAATTGCAGCGATGCGTGCCATCTTGTACCAGCTGAATCTGGCATGCGCTGGCGCTGGCGTGTCATCATCAATCAAAGCGCGGCCATAGTATTGCTGACTTGCACTGTGACCCCCTACTTTAAAATAGTGTGGGGCAATACGCCCGCCCATATGGCCAATCAAGCCTGCAGTGATGACAATCAGTGGAAACGGTAGCTGAAACACAAAAATCGCCACAAAGGCCAACGCTGCGATAGACCACAACACATGATTTTTAAGCGCTCTAAGGCCTATGCGGTATGCTGCTAGCAATACAATGGCCACCACAGCCGGCTTAATGCCATAGAGCACCCCTGCCACCGCAGGCACGGACCCGTATGCCATATAGACCCAAGCCAGCGCAATCAAAATAAAAAATGAAGGCATCACAAATAACACGCCAGCCACAATACCGCCCCACGTGCGATGCATCAGCCAGCCGATATAGGTGGCTAACTGTTGTGCTTCCGGTCCGGGCAGCACCATGCAATAGTTAACTGCGTGCAAAAAGCGTTTTTCTGATAGCCAACGCTGCTTTTCGACTAAATCTTGATGCATGATCGCAATTTGACCAGCCGGACCGCCAAAGCTAATGAAGCCAAGCTTAAGCCAATAGATAAATGCTTGCACAAATGACACTGGGGCTGGGGGCTGATTGAAGGTGGAAGATGAGGTATCTACATCAGTCATGCGTATAAGCGTTTATGGTTACTGAATTGTTAGGCCTAGCAGCTACATGCTGCGTGGACGCAGGCTGCTTAAAGGGTATAGCTGGATTATAGTTTTTTAATGTGTGCTAAGACAAGTCGTTGGTGAGTCTATTTTTTGACGTGATAACAGCCTGACGTGATAGCGCAGACAATAATGAAGGTAGCTTAAGTGTGATAGATTTTGAGACAGTAAGCGGTTAAGCAAGGAGCGGACTATTTGAGGATTTGACCGTGCATGACGCAAGTGAACACGTTATGTATAGATTTATAGCAATACTGCCGCGATAATTTGCGGCAGTGTTGATGACTGAATAGCAGTGCGCTATTCAGTGATGTGTTTACTGACCTTCAGGCGGTGTAATAATGACAGTAGTGTCACCAGATTCACCTGTTGCACCTTGAGCGCCAGTATCACCAGTGCTACCTTGAACACCAGTGTCGCCGGTACTACCAGTATTGCCAGTGTTACCTTGGTTACCCTGATTACCATCTACACCTTGCGCACCAGTTGCGCCATCTTTACCTGCTGGGCCCGGTACCATAACAGTTTCTGCTGGCACATTGACAGTTACAGGTTTCTCACATGCACTTAGTAGCAACGTTGCAGCTAAAGCAGCCATTATTATTGAAGCATTCATCTTTAATCCTTTGAAATGAGTACCAAACACGAGTATTAGCATTTGGCATGCATGGCATTTAATCAATCAACAGCAGCAGTGTCTGTACGCTGAACAACATACTGCGTGCTCGGTCATTGATATCGTTAGTTTGATAGTGAGCGCCGCTGTAATCGCTTTGTTCACACCTAACATATACACACTCCAGAAGTTTATGTTTAGCTATTGTGATAAGTATGTACTTTAGCGTACCGACCACAAAGCCTTGATCACGTATTTTAATCACCAATTAAATGTGCTTTATCTTTAATATAGGCTAATACTATCCATATGATGCACCTCTACCGCTGGCTCAACACACAATTTCTAATATTATTAGCAATGGGCTTATTACTATTTGCTTTGATTAGCCTAGCTAGCAATCAGGCGGTGGCCGCAGAACAAAAAAATTCTAGCGCACAATTACAGGCCAAATACCAGGCACTCACCGAACAGCTCGCGAGTAATCAGTTTCAGCGCCCGCTTTACATGAACTCTACCGAGTCAAGTAATAGCTTAAAAGGCGAGATTTACGCGGTGGTAGAGTACCCATTTAGCACAGTCAATCTTGCGTTAAATAATCCGTCTCATTGGTGTGAAGCACTCATACTGCATATCAACATCAAATATTGCCGTGCGGCCGCTAACCAACAAGACACAGCCCTTACGGTTTACCTTGGTAAAAAAGAAGAGCAAGCCTTAGCTGACGCCCACCGCATAGACTTTGCGTACCGCACGCTGGCTTCCACACAAGACTATTTTGCTTTGGAACTATATTCAGAACAAGGGCCCATTGGCACCAGCCATTACCGCATTCTGGTAGAAGCGACCACCCTCAAGGCTGGGCGTACCTTTTTACATTTTTCTTATGGCTATCAGTTTGGACTGACTGGGAAAATTGGCATGCAGGGTTATTTATCTACTGTAGGTAAAAATAAGGTAGGGTTCACCACGGCAGGTAAAGATGCCAATGGTGAGCCTACCTACTTAAAAGGGGTGCGCGGCATTGTCGAGCGCAACACCATGCGCTACTACTTAGCCATAGACAGCTATTTGGCCACGTTTTTAATTAAAGGCGAAGATGTGTTCGCACAGCGTTTACAACACTGGTATAACAGTAACGAGCTGTATCAGCGCCAATTGCATGAGGTGGAACGAAACGACTACATGGCAATGAAACAGCGCGAATATGTTAGGCAACAAACCACACCTTAATCGGTGCAATCTGAGTGCCAAACGCAGAGTTACTGTCTGCGACGTGCAGAAATCACGCTAGTCAGTTGCTGGATTTGCGCTAACAGGCGGCTGAGCTGCTCGCGATCGGCGATGGCTATTGAAAACTGCATCAGCGCCAGATGATTGCGCGTCATGGTATTGGCCTTACTGGCATTGATTTTCTCACGCACAAACACCTCTGTAATATCACGCAGCAGGCCTTGCCGGTCATGCGCTTCAATCTCTATTTCTACTTCTGTACTGCCTAACTGATGCTGCCCCCACTGTGCGTTCAATACACGATTGCGTCTATCCTCCGCCAAGCGCGTAATAAAACTACAGGCCGTGCGATGCACGGTCACCCCATGGTCACGCGTCAGGTAGCCAACAATGGCATCAGGCGGCATAGGCTTGCAACATTTGGCTGTGGTGGTGTGCAGTTGGCCTATTCCTTCAAGTACAACGCCAGATTGATGTAGCGTATTTAGATTACGTTTGGGCGCTCGCGGCTGGCTGATTTCAAGTGTATTTGGCAACACCTCTTCTTGTATGACTAAGGCCAGGTGATGCTCGCTCACATCACCACGCCCTATGGCTGCTAAAAAATCTTCTAGCTTATGAAATTGTAGTTTGTGTGCAATTTTTTCCTGATTCACTGTGCCAGCACCAGCGCGATGCAGCTCGCGCTCCAGCTTCGCCCTGCCCTGCGTAACATGCTCGTCAAAATGTTGGTATTTAAACCAATGTCTTACTTTGGCGCGTGCGCTAGGACTTTGCAAGAAGCCTAGCGTGCTACTCAGCCAATCGCGGCTAGGCGCACCATATTTTGTAGTCAGAATTTCCACGCGCTGGCCGTTTTGCAGCTTGGTATTGAGCGGTACGATACTGCCATTGACTTTAGCGCCACGTGTACGATGGCCTAAATCAGAGTGGACTGCATAAGCAAAATCAATCGGTGTAGCGCCCTTGGGCAAATCAATTACTTTACCCTGCGGCGTCAGTACATACACTTGGTCCTGAAACAGCTCACTTTTAAATTGCTCAAGCAAATCACCACTGTCGACTACTTCATCTTTCCATGACAAAATCTGCCGCAGCCATGCCACTTTTTCATCAAATTTAGCATCAGATTTGCCCCCTTCTTTGTAGCGCCAGTGCGCAGCTACGCCCAATTCTGAGTGCTGATGCATGTCAAATGTGCGTATCTGCACCTCCAGCGCTAAACCACGCGGGCCTATCACAGCAGTATGCAAAGAGCGGTAATGGTTACTTTTAGGCCGCGCAATATAATCGTCAAACTCGCCGGGAATCGGCTGCCATAAATGATGGATTAGCCCTAGTGCGCTATAGCAGTCTTTAATGTCATCCACCAAAATCCGCACCGCACGCACATCGTAAAGCTCGTTAAAATCCAAGTGCTTACTCTTCATTTTTTTGATGATGCTATAAATATGCTTGGGTCGCCCACTCACTTCGCCTGCTATGCCCGCTTGCTGCAACTCCTCTTTAAGCTGGCGCACCACATCAATAATGTATTGTTCGCGATCGACACGACGCTCATCCAACATCTTAGCCACTTCTTTATACAGCGTAGGCTCTAAATAGCGCAGCGAGAGGTCTTCCAGCTCCCATTTTATTTGCCAAACCCCCAGTCGATTGGCCAGCGGCGCAAAAATACGCTGGCTGACTTGCGCGATCTGTTGCTGCTGCGCAGCACTGGCACCGGATAAGCAGCGCAAAGTATGCGTCTGCGCCGCTAGTTTGATTAACACTACGCGTATGTCTTCCACCATGGCCAGCAGCATTTTGCGTAAACTTTCTATCTGCTGGGCTTGGTTACTATTTTTTTTATCGGCATGCTCCAGCGCATCCAGCTCACTCAGTGCTTCAATTTGCTGCATGCGCGTAATGCCTTCAACCAAATTCGCCACCACTTGAGCAAACTGAGTACCCAGCATGGCCTGCCAATCCTGCACATACTCGGGTACAGCATGCAAAATCGTGGCGGCAATGGTAGCTGCATCCATGTTCATGTCGATGAGAATACTGGCTGTACCCAATGCATGCTGTAGCCGCGGCACCCCTGTCAGTTCTACCTGCCCGGCATACAGCGGCGCTGCAACATCGCACGCCTGCTGTATTAGGCTGATGTCGTCTGCAGAAAAGCGAGTTGTGGAGGCTGCAATCCATGTAGCAACGTCATGTTTGCTGCTTGCAAGTGAGGCTGAGCTGGGATGGTGCACTGAAATCATACGGTATTATCGCATCAAACTTAACCCATACAACTACGCGCTACGGTGTTAAGACTAGCCTATTGCAAACTACACATGTCAGTGATAGCTCAGCTAAGCATGGCGCATGCCATATTTAAAATATCTAGTGGAACTAATCGATGCAATATCAGGCCGAAACTCGTTCACTCACTAAGGATATAGTATGAAAAAAACTGCATTATTGTGCATGGTGACTTTCTGTATCGGACTATCACCTGCGGCCTTTGCCAATCATCATGAAGCACAAGCGATGGATCATGACAAATGCGAAAGCATGTCACAGACTAGCTATAGTATTTCTGGCCTAGATACCAATCAGGATGGCCATATTACACAAGCAGAATATTTAGCGGGCGATGCATCCAATAACGCAAAAATATTCAGCCATATCGATGCCAACAAGGATGGCAAGTTAGACAGTGCGGAGCAAACTGAAATAGAAGCGGTGTATAAATCCTTGCACCAAGCGCACAAAGCCAAAAAAACCAATATTTAAACCATGTCCTCTAATGATTGCTAACCCAGCAAGCAATGGCGCATAAAAAACCTCAAAGCAATAGCAATGAGGCTTAATGCGCATAAGTATGTGCTAGCCGCTTGTTGGGAACGGAATGATTAGAGTCAACTTTAACCCTTTATTTTTAATAGCTTTTAATCTATTAAAAAGCAAATATCCCTGTGAAGTTAGTGCTTAAAATGATTTGTGAGCATTCAGGTAAATCAATGTTAGGGCTCTAATATCACTGTTTTATTTGTTTTTTTATTTGTCTGCTATCCAGCTTAGGCGGACATTGCACTGTTAGCCTAATATCTCAACAACTTATACAAGAAATGCAACAATCGCTTTATTTCTAGCCAAATAGATTACAATCGGCTGACGTGAATGAACTTTATTCATCAATCTATAAAAGTGAACATTTCTATGAGCAGTC
>DASWSZ010000234.1:0-25459 GCA_036402395.1 Methylophilus sp. | reverse complement strand
AAAACCATCAAGAATTAATAGCACTACGGGCGTGATTTGCATGTCTGAGTCTTAAATAATTAAGGGTTTATCCATTATAATGGTTGCTGGCTGTGTGTGCCTAGTCACCATTGAAATCAAGTTCACCATTTGCATCAATTGTCTTGGGTGTCTGCTTGCAACGTGCTGCATCGCCCCCCATCTATTGAATACACTTTTAACCCATAAGGAATTATTTTGGATTTTTTCAAAGAAAACGTCATGCTGATAGGCTTAGCCTTGGGCTCTGGTGTTATGTTGTTATGGCCAATGTGGAATCGTGGCGCAGCAGGAGTGCCTAATATTTCTGCCACAGAGGCGGTCATGCTGATGAGTCGTGCCAAGCCACTGATTTTAGATGTGCGTGACGAGGCGGAATTTGCCGCTGGCCATATCCAAGGCGCTAAGCATATTCCCTTGGCCGAATTGGCCAATCGCATCAAAGAGATAGAGAAATTCAAAGACAAGCCAGTGTTGGTGCATTGTCAAAGTGGCATGCGCGCCAAAACTGCCTGTACCTTGTTGCGTGCGCAACAGTTTAGCCAATTGAATCAACTTAAAGGTGGCTTAAATGCATGGCAAGAAGCCAAACTCCCTTTGATTAAAAGCGCTTAAAGCAGACTAGATAAAAAATAGACTAGATAAGTAGACAAAAAAATGGCCAGAATTCTGATGTACACGTCCGCCGTATGCCCTTATTGCATCAATGCCGAGCGCTTGTTGCGTAGCAAGGGAGTGCAAGACATTGAAAAAATTCGTATTGATTTAGAGCCGGAACGCCGCGCCGAAATGATGGAAAAAACTGGCCGCCGCACTGTGCCGCAAATTTACATCGACGCCCGTCACATAGGCGGCTTTGACGATTTGCGCGCCTTGGATTTAGCCGGTGGCTTAACGCCGCTGCTGGAAGCCTAAGCGTTCGTCATTTTAAGTTTTTATTTCATTCATTCATATTAGCGTTAAAATGCCGCATTAATCTGTACATACCAGTCTAGCTTAGCTCTTAAGTGGACGTTAGGATTTTATAAATTAAGCGCACTAGTTTTAAATGAGCATTTCTACCTATTAATTAACACTATTATCAGGAATTAAACATGGCAAAAGAAGACAACGCAAACCAAGCAGCAGTGAACGATCAGCCTGCGTTTGGCATTGAAAAACTCTATATTAAAGATGCTTCAGTAGAAGTGCCAAATGCGCCACAAATTTTTACCGACCGCACCGCGCCACAAGTCAGTGTAGAGTTGGCCAATGCTGCACAAAAATTAGACGAAGGCATTTTTGATGTGTCCATCAAAGTGACGGTGACTGCAAAAGTAGGCGATAAAACTGCCTTTTTAGTCGAAGTAACGCAAGCGGGTATTTTTGTCATCCGTAATATGCCGGAAGAAAACTTAGAGCCAGTGTTAGCGGTGGCTTGCCCCAATATCTTGTTCCCTTACGCCCGTGAAGCCGTGTCTGATATGGTGACACGTGCCGGTTTTGCACCTGTATTGCTCAACCCGATTAATTTTGAAGCGCTTTATTTGCAACAAAAACAAGCGGCTGAAACTGGTGCGCAAGTCAATTAATCTTCATATGTGGCGTGTTGTATTTACCGCAGGATTGCTGGTGTCGCTGAATGCGATGCCAGCACATGGCATCGAGTTTCGCTCGGTCGCCAGCAACAAATCTGTGGTGTATGACGCGCCTTCGATCGAGGCTAAAAAGCTGTATATTTTAGGCAGTGGCTATCCGGTTGAGGTGATCGTGAACTTAGGCGAGTGGATCAAAGTACGCGACCATTTTGGCAGCCTAAGTTGGATACAAAATAAGCAGTTGAGTGCCAAGCGTTCTGTATTGATATTGCAAGACAACACACCGCTTAAACAAGCTGAGGATGCAAACGCGGCCTTAGTCGCTACCTTAGCTAAAGATGTAGTGGTGGAGTTAGTGACGCCTGTGGCCAAAAATGGTTGGGTCAAAGTCAAACATAGAGATGGCCTGACTGGTTTTGTGCAGGCGACTGCTTTGTGGGGATTTTGATGCTGCATAGATGGGGCGTGTGCGATGGTTGATGCAGTCAAAATAGCCGTGCTGGGTGCGGGCGCTTGGGGTACCGCGCTGGCCATGCATATTAGCCAATGTCATCCAGTGGCGCTGTGGGCACGCAATAGTGGTCATGTGTCTGGCATGCGCAAAGCGCGTGCCAATCCGCTCTATCTGGGCGATTTTAAATTCAATGATAATCTGCAAGTGGAAGATGATTTGGCAGCCGCCATTCATGGTGCCGACATCGTATTGTCGGTAGTACCGACAGCTGGCTTTAGGCCTATCTTGCAAGCCCTGAAAACACTTAATTGCCAACAGCCTATTATTTGGGCGCATAAAGGCTTGGAGCCGCAAACTGCCAAACTGCCGTTTGAAGTAGCCTTAGAAGAGCTGGGTAGTCAGCACCATTGGGGTGCTTTGTCTGGCCCTAGTTTTGCCGCTGAACTGGTGCGTGGCTTGCCCACAGCCGTTACTTTGGCAGCCAATCATGCCGACTTTGCACAACATGCCGCAAATTTAATTCATGGTGGTTGCTTGCGCGTGTATAACAGCACTGATGTCATTGGCGTCTCTGTAGGAGGGGCTGTAAAAAATGTCATGGCGATTGCTGCTGGTATTTCGGATGGCATGGGCTTTGGTAATAATGCGAGAGCCGCGCTCATTACGCGTGGCTTAGCAGAAATCACTCGTTTTGGCATGGCCTTAGGCGCCAAAGCAGAAACCTTTATGGGTTTGGCTGGTGCGGGCGATTTGATTTTAACCTGCACCGGGCAATATTCGCGTAACCGTGAAGTAGGTTTGCAACTGGCCAGTGGTAAATCGCTGGAGGATATTTTGCAAGGCTTGGGCCATGTTGCCGAAGGCGTCAATACGGCGCGTGAGGTGATGCGCAGGGCAGAAAGCATGGGCATAGATATGCCGATTACTTACGAAGTCAATCAAGCGCTGACGCATGGTAAGTCTGCGCGCGATGCGGTGATGGATTTATTAGGCAGAGAGCAAAAGCCGGAAGGCTTATAACACCAGTGCTGTAGAGCGATTTGGCAACTTTTTGCTATGCGTAAATAAATCAACGATTTACATTGCGTGCCAATTGTTTGCGTTTTAGCGCCATCGTGGTTTGTTTGCTATAGGTCGCTTGTATGCTATTAATCCTACGGTCTTTGACAAAGCGTTTATTGGCATTTGCCAGCGTGGACTTCTTAGTTAACATCTGTTGCACTCTGCGATCGACACCGCTACGCCTATCATCCAGCCGAATAAAATGACAGCCGCATTTGGCTACATCACACCCTGTTAATGGCAGTATTGGCGCTTGATCCAATAACATGGGTTGCGCTGGCAAGCTGCGTATTTGCGTACAGGCCTCGGTGCCTGCCTCAATCACCACACACCTAAACAATGGCTTAGCCAACTGCGCATCTAAGGCGGTGAGTTGTTGTGCCAGCCGCTGTTGTGAGCGGTACAATAGATACCAACAACCAGAGGCGATTGCTGCGCCTACTATCAATATGGCGGTCATAATAACGAGTTAAACATATTTGGTTGACTCACAAGATTAGCTAAGTGGCTGTTAAAAATCAATGTTAACCGATTGATTTTACAATATTTATTATGTGTTAACAGGGTCATAGTCCGTGGATAAAGTCGAGCTGGCGCCACGCTTCGTATAGCAAGATGGCGGCAGAATTGGATAGGTTTAAGCTGCGGCTATCGGCCAGCATGGGTAAACGTACCCTATGCTCGGGGCTAAATTCATTGCGTATCACTTCAGGTAGGCCGCGCGTTTCTGGGCCAAATACAAATACATCTTCATCTTTAAAGGCAATCTCGCTATGGCGTGTGCTGCCTTTGGTGGTCAGCGCAAACAGACGTTTTCCCGCCAACGCCTGTTTGCAGGCGTCCCAATGGTCGTGCACTTGCAAGGTGGCATATTCGTGATAATCCAAGCCCGCGCGTTTCAATTGTTTGTCTTCTAAACTAAAGCCCAGCGGCTTAACGAGGTGCAATTGTGCGCCGGTATTGGCGCACAAGCGAATAATGTTGCCGGTATTGGGAGGGATTTCTGGCTCAAATAAGACGATATGGAACATAGGCTAGGCTTGTCATGTAGAGGCGTTAAAGTGGCGTATTTTAATGGATTTATCACACTTATTTTTATCTGCATCTTTTTTCATCTTCACATTGCTTGTAATGTTCAAGGCTTATAGTGTTCTTGCCACCAAGCAGCAAGTAACGCTAGCCGCACCGGCTTGTTTTAATATTTTGGCTAATTCATTAACGCTGGCGCCAGAAGTCATCACATCATCAATAATCGCTACATGCTGACCTTGCAGTTGCCCACAATATTCAAACGCACCTTTAATATTGCGTACGCGGTCTTTCAATTTCAGGCTGGCTTGTGGCGGCGTGTTTCTAATGCGTTGACAATGCTGATAGTTCAACGCTATGCCTGTTTGTTTTGCCATCACTTTGGCCAACTCTAACGATTGATTAAAGCCGCGTTCTTTAAGCCTTTGCGGATGCAAAGGCATTGGTATCAATACCTCTATATGCTGTGACTGCAGTGTTTTCATCATGGCTGTAACCATCAAATTGCCTAAGCTTAAACTTAAATGCAAGGCATGCTGGTATTTATAGGCATGCAGTAACGCATCAACAGGATACCCATATTGAAACACAGCATGGGTGAAGTCAAAGTGCGGTGGGTCACTTAAACAAGCGCCACATACGCGGTGATGAGAGGGCAGGCCGCATTGTTGGCAGCTATGTGCAGGCGCCCAAGGTAAATCCGCTAAACATGGCGCACAGAGGCTGTCGGCAGTGTGGGTAGCGTTGGCGCATAACACACATTGCTGGGCTAATACGTGTTGATATAACGGTTTAATCGCTAACATACGCTTATTATTTAATCAGATGTTTAAGGTTTGCCAGCTAAGTGCTTAACAGCATATAATCCTGTTTTTAAAGCACGCTATTCTTGGTAGTCACTGCCACACAAGCGTGCCACAGACAAGTGTATGACAGCGCAAAGGAACCACATGCTTACCACCCACAATACGGCCTCCACAGACACCATTATAAACACAGATGCCTTGAAAAGTGCTAAAGCCGCTTGTGCTACGCATGCGGTTGAGCGCTGGCGCGTGGAAGACATTGTAGCGCTGTTTGAGCTGCCATTTAGTGATTTAATCCACCGTGCACAAACTGTGCATCGCGAGCATTTTGACCCTAATGCAGTACAAGTCAGCACCTTGCTGTCTATTAAAACCGGCGGTTGTAGCGAGGATTGTGGCTATTGCCCACAAGCAGCGCGCTACCATACCGAGGTAGAGAACGAGCCGCTTATGAAATTGGAAGATGTGCTCACCGCTGCACAAGCCGCCAAAGACAATGGTGCCAGCCGTTTCTGCATGGGCGCTGCTTGGCGTGGCCCTAAACAGCGCGACCTTGAGCCGGTGTTAAAAATGATTGCCGAAGTCAAAGCCATGGGCTTAGAAACTTGCGCCACCTTGGGCATGTTAAAAGAAGGTCAGGCCGAGCAACTGAAAGAAGCCGGTTTGGATTATTACAATCACAACCTAGACACCGCGCCAGAATTTTACGGCGATGTGATTACCACGCGCACCTATCAAGACCGCTTGGAAACGCTGGACCGTGTGCGCAGTGTTGATATTAACGTGTGTTGTGGCGGCATTATCGGCATGGGTGAATCGCGCAATCAGCGCGCTGGCTTGCTGGCGCAATTGGCCAATATGGAACAGCCACCAGAAAGCGTGCCGATTAATTTACTCACGCAAGTGGAAGGTACGCCTTTGCACGGTACCGATGAGCTGGACCCGATTGAGTTTGTGCGCACCATTGCCGCGGCACGTATTACCATGCCTAAGAGCTTTGTACGTTTATCGGCAGGCCGCCAAAGCATGCATGAAGGCATACAAGCGCTATGCTTTATTGCCGGTGCCAATAGTATTTTCTATGGTGAAAAACTGCTCACCACCGCCAACCCAGAGGCGCAGGCGGATAAGCAGTTGTTTGCTAAACTTGGCATACACCCGATTTAATATGCAATGGTTCCTATGATGCTTTGTTGTCTTTCGCGCTCGCTCCTAGCTGCATTATGCATGCTATCGACGTCTCTCGCTTATTGCCGCCTAGCCTCAAACCCTCCATTACGTTTTAAGCAAGGTGATCTTTCATGTTAGCCGCATTACAAGCAGAGCTAGACAAGCGCCAAGCGCAAGGCTTGATGCGGCAACGCCGCTTATTAGACTCACCACAGGCTGAGCATATTGTCGCTAATAGTCAGCATTTTTTGTCATTTTGCAGCAATGATTATTTAGGCTTGGCCAATCACCCAGCGTTGATTAAGGCTATGCAGCAGGCGGCGGGCGAGTCTGGTGTGGGCAGTGGCGCGTCTAATTTAATTACCGGTCATCACCGTTATCACGACAGCTTAGAAAAACAGTTGGCGCAGTTTGTGCAAATGCCGGCGGCGCTGTTATTTTCAACTGGCTATATGGCTAATATTGGCGTGCTGGGTGCACTGGCAGGGCGCGAAGATGCGATTTTTGCCGACAAGTTAAACCATGCTTGCCTGAATGATGGCGGCTATTATTCTTTGGCGGAGTTTCATCGCTTTGCGCACAACGATGTGGTTGCGCTGGAAGGTTTATTAAAAACAAGTTCAGCTAAACGCAAACTGATAGCGGTGGATGCGGTGTTTAGTATGGATGGCGATTTAGCGCCGTTAACCGAATATTTAGCGTTATGTGAACAATACGATGCGTATTTATATGTAGACGATGCGCATGGTTTTGGTGTGCTGGGGACGCATGGCCAGGGTTCACTGAATTATTTAAACTTAAAGTCACCGCGCTTAATCATGATGGCGACTTTAGGTAAAGCAGCGGGCGTGGCCGGTGCGTTTGTGGCGGGCGAGCAAGTGGTGATTGATTACCTGATACAAACCGCGAAAAGCTATGTCTATAGCACGCCTGCACCACCGGCGTTGTCAGCCACGTTATCTGCCTCTGTTAAATTAATAGAAGAGGGCGATGACTTGCGTATGCATTTGCAAGCCTTAATTACTGCCTTAAAAACGCATTTAACAGTCACGCGCTGGCAATTGATGCCTAGCTTTACTGCGGTACAGCCTTTGCTGGTGGGCAGTAACCATGACGCGTTGGCCTTAAGCGAGTATTTGCAAAAGTTAGGCATTTTAGTACCAGCCATTCGTCCACCTACTGTGCCTACTCATACTGCGCGGCTACGTATTTCGTTATCGGCTGCACACAGCATAGAAGATGTGATTAAGCTTGCCGAAGCCATTAACGCTGCAGAAAAGGTACTCCCGCTATGAGTTGTCATGTCGAAATCGTCGGCCAAGGCCAGCCCTTAGTCATGCTACATGGTTGGGGCATGCACAGCGGTGTCTGGCAACCTCTAATTAAAAAATTATCAAGCCACTATATGTTGTATTTGGTGGATTTGCCTGGCATGGGCAGCAGCCGACCCATCGAGCCCTACCATTTACACGCAATGGCGGATGAAGTGGCGCAAGTCATCCCCGGTGTGTCGGATATTCTGGGGTGGTCACTCGGCGGCTTGGTGGCGCAACGCATTGCCTTAAATCAGCCAGACCGTGTACGCCGTTTGATTTTAATGGGTACCACGCCTTGTTTTGTGGCTAAGCCAGATTGGTTGCATGGTGTCTCGCCGCAACACTTTAGCGAGTTTGCTGCCAGCGTGAACTACGACTACAAAGCCACCATGTTGAAATTTTTAACCTTGCAGTGCATGAAATCTAGTGATGCGCGTAGTACGGTGCGCCAGTTAAGAAACAGTTTTGAGGCTAGGCCTACGCCGACGCAAACCACACTCAATCGCTCACTGAATATTTTGCTAGAGAGCGATTTGCGTGAAGAAGTCGTGCAATTGCGCAAACCGACTTTGCTGATTCATGGCGACCGCGATACGCTTGCCCCAGTGGCAGCAGCCCATTGGATGTCGCAACAATTGCCGATGGCGTATTTACGCGTGATGGCCGGCGCTGCACATGCGCCGTTTTTATCGCATAGTGATCAGTTTATTGAAACGCTCGATCAGTTTTTAGAACCGTAATGCAAGACAGTTATTTAATTGATAAAGCGCGGGTGCGCGCCTCGTTTGACCGCGCTGCGCATAGCTATGATGGCGCGGCCATTTTGCAGACCACGGTGCGCGAAGAAATGCTTAGCCGCCTAGACTTGGTCAGCATGACGCCGCATACCATACTAGACCTAGGCTGCGGCACTGGTCACGCCAGTGTTGCGCTTAAGCAGCGGTTTAAAGCGGCACAGGTGATCTCGTTAGATTTAGCCTTAAGCATGCTGCAAAAAACCCAAGCCAACCAGCCTTGGCTGCAAAAGCTGTTTGGCCAAAAAAGTCTGGTGTGTGCCGATATCGAATCTTTGCCGATTGCCGATGCCAGCGTTGATTTAATCTGGTCTAACTTGGCTATTCAATGGTGTAACGATTTAGACCAAACCTTTGCCGAAATGCAACGTGTGCTCAAGCCTGATGGTTTGTTGATGTTTAGCACGTTTGGCCCGGATACCTTAAAAGAATTACGCGCCGCCAGCCAAAACGGCCATACCCATGTTAGCCGCTTTATTGATATGCATGACATTGGCGATGCGCTGTCGCGCATGGGCTTTCAAGCGCCGGTATTGGATGTGGAGCACTTCACCTTAACTTACGACGATGTACAAAGCGTGATGCGCGATTTAAAAGCCATCGGTGCCCATAATGCTACGGCAGGTCGGCCTAAAGGCTTGATGGGAAAAGGCTTTTTACAACAGTTGGCACAACAGTACGAACCGTTTCGGCAAGCTGAAAAAGCGGCTGGTGGTCAATTGCCTGCTACTTATGAAGTGGTGTATGGCCATGCCTGGAAGCCTAAAGCCAAACCCGCACAGTTAGACGGTTTCTCGCCTATTCACTTTAAACCACGCGCGTAATATGGCAGCGGAGTTCATGCCCACCTCTTGCTTTATTACCGGCACCGATACTGGTGTGGGTAAAACCTATATCGCGTGCAAGTTAATCCGGCACTATGTCGCCCTTGGTTATCGCGTGGTTGGTATGAAGCCAGTAGCCGCCGGTTGCGAGTTGGAAAACGGCGTATGGGTGAATGAGGATGTGAAATTGCTGACGCAGGCCAGCAATGTACAAGTGGCGCATGAGCTGATGAATCCGTATTGTTTTCACGCGCCGATTGCGCCCCATATTGCGGCTGAACAAGCAGGAGTGCTCATCGAGCTAGAAGTGATACGCAAAGCTTATATGGAATTAACACAGTTGGCGGACATTGTCGTAGTAGAAGGCGCGGGGGGGCTTTTGGTACCACTCAATGCCAATGACACTATGGCCGACTTGGCAGCCCTACTGAATATTCCCATCCTTTTAGTCATCGGCATGCGTTTGGGCTGTATTAACCATACGTTGTTGACGGTCGAAGTTATGCAAAATCGCCAGCTACCACTGCTTGGCTGGGTCGCTAATGCAATTGACCCTGGGATGCTCAGCGCTACAGAAAATCTATACACCTTACAGCGTCACCTAGCGCAATATCCGCAAATCTCACTGTAGTTAAGTGGCGATAAGCCACTGATTGTTAATGATGATTAACTAGAATGGTTGACACCGCATTTGACCCATTGGGGCTATTGATGGTGTGGTCAGCGATGATACTATGCACCTCAATCAGCGGTATTCAATGTTTAGAGACCTATGATTAATCATCATGAGGCCATATGAAAATGATGATGAACAGAAATGTAGTTGTAGGAATTGGCTGACACCCATATGGACTATTGAACAAAAATAGCATTGCCCATACACTGGCCTCACTGAATTAAAAACAAGTCTTATTCACTTAATAAGTACTAATAACTAAGGAGTTTTAAATGAAACAATTAATTATCGCAGCAACATTAGCACTATCAGCAACAGCAGCACAAGCAGATGTATTATCACTGGCTACAAATGGTAACGTAGCATTTACTTTAACGACTGCTGATTGCCCACAATGTGGTAACGATTTTGGTTACACAGGCGGTGTATTTGGCCAATTATCTGCAACTGAAGCAACTACATTTGAAGTTACTTACTTAGGTAAAGAAGCTGCCAATACTAACTTCTTTATCCAAGCTGGTTCTACCGTAATCACTACAGGTTCTACACCAGTAGGCACTACGCAATACTTTAACGTTGCAGAAGGTGTATTAAATTTTGGTTTTGACGGCAGCAACTCTACTAATGCATCTAATACAAGCTTTGAGAGCTCATTAAACAAAATTGCTTTTATTGCTGACCCAACTGGTAAATATGCTTTCATTATCGGTTTTAACGACAGCGGTTCTACAGATGGCGACTACGATGATTTGATGGTAGGCGTAAACGCAGTACCAGTACCAGCAGCTTTGCCATTAATGGCTTCAGCTTTAGGTATGTTTGGTGTTGCACGTCGTCGTAAATCAGTTGCTTAATTAATTCGTTAATTAACATGCTGTTAAAAAGCCCACGCAAGTGGGCTTTTTTTATGGTCTAAACTTATGCTGTTAAATACAGATGGTGCTGCTTAATATAGGCTAACACAGACTCTGGCAGCAAATAGGCTGCGCTGTGTTGATGTTGAATCAAGTGACGGATATGGCTAGAGGAAATGTCCAAAGCGCTAATGCTTTGCATGGTGATGCAACCAGCACGTTGTTGTGTGAGTGCGCTAAGGTCTTCAGTATAGTGTTGTTGCATCAGTGTATTTAACGCAGGCGACAAGCCGCTGCTATTGACTGCTTGCGGGCGTTGCACCAAAACAATATGACTAAAATTGATTAACTCTTGCCACCTATGCCAAGTGTCTAGTGTTAAAAAAGCATCGCTGCCCATGATTAAACAGAGCGCCGCATCGTCCAATTCGTCATGCACGCTCATTAATGTGTCTATGGTATAAGACGCACCACTGCGCTTAAGCTCGCGCGTGTCCAGCGTAAACTTGGGGTTGTTAGCAATAGCCAATTGCACCATGGCGGCACGTTGTGTAGCAGAAACAGCGGGCGCTTTTTTGTGTGGTGGATTAGCGGAAGGGATAAACCGTACTTCAGCTAGGTCGAGCGTGTCAGCCAGTTCTTGTGCCAAACGCAAATGCCCATGGTGAATGGGATTAAACGTACCACCAAACACGCCGACTAAACGCATGCACTAGCGATTAGGCGCGCACTTCGCCATTGCCCAGCACGATGTATTTAAGCGAGGTTAAGCCTTCCAAGCCGACTGGGCCACGTGCATGCAGTTTGTCGGTGGAGATGCCAATTTCCGCACCCAAGCCATATTCAAAGCCATCAGCAAAGCGCGTAGAGGCATTGACCATGACACTGCTAGAATCAACTTCACGCAAGAATCGACGCGCCTTGGTATAGTTTTCTGTCACAATCGCCTCAGTATGTTGGCTGGAGTGCTCATTAATATGGGTGATGGCCTCGTCAAGACCGTCTACCACTTTGCAGGAAATAATCGCCGCCAAATACTCGGTGTAATAGTCCTCTTTTGTGGCGGCTGTGGCTTGTGGCACCAAGGCTAAGGTTTCAGCACAGCCACGTATCTCTATGCCGTTTTCCGTCAGCATCGCCGCCAATTTGGGCAGCATGCTACTTGCCACAGAGCGCGCCACCAGTAGAGATTCCGCTGTATTACAAGTACCTAAGCGCTGGGTTTTGCTGTTTTCTAGAATCGGCAAGGCCTTGGCAAAATCAGCATCATCATCGATGTACACATGGCAATTGCCATCCAAATGTTTAATCACTGGGATGCGCGCATCGTTTGAAATACGCTCAATCAGGCCTTTGCCACCGCGTGGTACGATGACATCGACATAGTGCTTCATGGTAATCAGTTCGCCCACTGCAGCGCGGTCTGTGGTTTCTACGACCAATACCGCGTTGGCGGGCAGCCCTGCTTTTGCTAAGCCTTCGTGTACCAGTTTGGCTAAGGCTTGATTGCAGTGAATCGCTTCTGAACCTCCGCGCAAAATACAAGCGTTGCCAGATTTAATGCATAAGCCGGCCGCATCCACCGTCACATTGGGGCGGGCTTCGTAAATGATGCCTATCACGCCTAAGGGCACGCGCATTTTTCCTATCTGGATACCCGATGGGCGGTACTTAAAATCGCTCATTTCACCAATGGGGTCTGGCAGGGCGGCAATTTGTCTTAAGCCTTCCACCATGGTGGCGATGGACTTTTCACTCAGTGTTAAGCGATCCAACATGGCGGCTTCCATGCCAGCCGCTTTGGCAGCGTCCAAATCTTGTTGATTGGCTGCTAATAGCGACGCTTGTTCACGCCAAATGGCTTCAGCGATCAAAGTAAGCGCTAGATTTTTGGTGTTGGTATCGGCTTTGGCCATGGCGCGTGACGCTTTACGCGCTTCCACACCTAAGTTTTGCATATAGTCTTTAATATTCATGCCGTTATTTTACTCTGTCTTTAGTGCGCGCGGGTGCGCGCTTTCACTCGGGCCAAGCCAAAACACAAGCGCGAGATTTCTAACCAAGCATCGCCTGCCATCACGCCTTTGGCCATGCGGTCTATTTCCGTCAATTTATGTAAAGCGGCTTCCACTTGACGCAAGCTTAAGCGTTGTACGGCACGCTTCATTAGCGGTTGGCGGTCACCAAAGATGCGCGCATTGCTCATGGCACTTTGCATCTGTTCGCCCCGCGCCTCGGCTTGCTTGAGTTTTAATAGTGGTCGAATCAACCAAATCAGCGGATTCATCACGGCGACTGCTTGTTCACCTTCTTCTTGTAATCCGTTTAAGATGCGCACGGTACGTTCGCTATCGCCCTCCAGCATGGCTTCACCCAGTTGAAACGCATCAAAGCGCGCCACATTGAGTACGGCCTCGCGTACTTGCTCTGCGCTCATCAGGCCAGGTGGGTAGAGTAAACCTAACTTTTGAATTTCCTGATGCGCGGCTAGCATATTGCCTTCTACCTGATGCGCAATAAATGCTAAAGAGGCGGCATCTGCCGATTGCTGTTGCTTGGCCAGTCTGTCAGCAATCCAATTCGGCAGTTGCGCCACAGCCATGTCTTTTAATTCAATGACAATGCCATGCGACAGTAACTGGTTGTACCACGTGCTGTTTTTGGCTTCACGCTCTAAGGTAGGCAGTACCACAATCGTGGTGGTATCTGGCATGGGTTGGCTAGCCAACTCAGTGAGCGCTTTGCCACCATCGACGCCAGGTTTGCCATTGGCGATGGTAATTTCTAATATTCTGCGCGCTGAAAAGAGCGAGAAGTTTTGATTAAACTGCGTGATTTGTGCCCAATTAAATTGGCGCTCCACCGTAAAGCTAGTGCGCTCTTCCGCACCTTGCTGGCGTGCGGCCAGCCTAATCTGATCTAAACATTCTGCTTTGGCCAACGGCTCATCGCCAGCAATTACATACAATGCAGTATGCACATGGGTTAGATGTTGCTTGAGTTGATGTGGCGAAATCAGCATGATTGCTTATTTTTTAAGCGCAGACAGCCTACGCAAAATACCATTGGTCACGTCTTGACGCATGCCAGCAATTAAACGCTTTTCCTCATTTTGTTTGGCCAGCAAATTGGCGTCGCTATAAGAAAAGTCACGTCGCGCTTCCATGGTTTGCGGTGCACTCCATAAGGCTTGGTCTGAAAATTTAGTACGGAAATGCACTCGGTAATACACCTCATACTCATTGACCAAACCATCGCCACTGAGGGAAAGAATACGTTTTTCGTTTTCTTCTTTGAGCAGTTCAATGTTCATTTCCGCCGCCGCGCCGTCATTGAGCACTTCAACGCCACTGCCCGTCAGTGATTTTTTTAACGCGGGCGTAATTTGTGTTTGACCGCTTACAACAATAGACTTAAAGCCAAAGGTGCTGGCGCCACGCAAATGAAAACCACAGGCTGCAACGCTGATTGTAAGCAACAGCATCAGCCCATAACGTATCAAAAAAGACGGGGTAAGTGACATCATTTTTATCCAACCACAATGTTAATGAGTTTATTAGGCACTACAATAATTTTACGCACACTGGCATTTTCCAAATGTTTTTGCACAAAGGGTTGATTAACCGCAATGGCTTCAATTTGCGATTTTTCCATGCTTTTAGCCAAGGTAATGCTACCACGCAATTTGCCATTGACTTGCACCACATACTCAACCTCATCTTGCACCATCGCTGTGGCCAAGGCTTCTGGCCAAGTGGCTTTGAGAATATTGTCACCATAGCCCAAGGTTTGCCACAGCGATTGTGTGATATGCGGCGCAATGGGCGATAGTAAACGCAGCAAGATGGCACAGCCTTCATGCGCCACACTTTGCCAGTCGGCTTCTGCTTCTTTTTGCAATTTTTCTAAAGCATTCAATATTTTCATACAGGCCGAAGCCACCGTATTAAATTGTAGCCTGTGCAAGTCAATATTGGCTTGCTTAAGCGTGGCATGAATTTCACGGCGATAGGCGGCTAGGCCATTACTAAGTTTAGCCGGTAGATTTGATTTTTTTTCATTAGACAAGACATAACCAAAGTTCCACACTCGACGCAAGAAACGGTGGGAGCCTTCC
Source organism: Methylophilus sp. (assembly GCA_036402395.1). Classification (GTDB taxonomy): domain Bacteria; phylum Pseudomonadota; class Gammaproteobacteria; order Burkholderiales; family Methylophilaceae; genus Methylophilus. The sequence goes on along the minus strand of DASWSZ010000234.1, from coordinate 10,762 downwards.
ACACCGGAATCTGACCATTCTAAAGTTTGCTCAGGCGGTGCGGCAAACATCATAAAAAAGCGCGCGGTGTCGGCGCCGTATTGCTCAATCAGCGATTGCGGATCGACGCCGTTGCGCTTGGACTTGGACATGGTGCCCATGCCTTGAAAATCCACCGCTAAGTTGTCTTTTAACGCATTTGCGCCTATCAATTTGCCTTGTTCGTCATGCACCAAACTGACTTCTTCTGGTGCAAAATACTCTATGCCGCCTTTATCAGTACGCCGCGAGAAGATATGGTTAAGCACCATGCCTTGCGTTAGCAAATTTGCAAACGGCTCACGACAAACAGTTGTACCGTTGGATGGCAGATTTTTTTGACTTGCCTGCGTCGCTGTGCTTTTAATATGATTGATTTCAGCCGCTGCAATTTTATCTGAGTCTAAAAGGCCCACATCGCCCATGACCTTAAACCAAAAGCGCGAATACAGTAGATGCAAAATGGCATGCTCAATACCACCAATGTATTGGTCGACCGGCATCCAGTAATTGGTTTCAGCATCGACCATGACCTCACTACTAAAGCCGCTGGCGTAGCGTGCATAGTACCAACTGGAATCGACAAAGGTATCCATGGTGTCGGTTTCACGTTTAGCTGGTTTGCCACAGCTGGGGCAAGCGCAATTAACAAAACTGGCTAATTTATTCAATGGGTTACCAGAGCCGTCTGGCACACAGTCTTCTGGTAATTTCACTGGTAGCTGGTCATCTGGCACTGGCACATCACCACAGCTATCGCAATGCACAATCGGAATCGGGCAACCCCAATAGCGTTGGCGTGACACTCCCCAATCGCGTAAGCGCCAGTTAATTTGTTTGTCGCCCAAGCCTTTGGCTTTCAGATCGGCTGCAATTGCATTAACGGCGTCTTCATAATGCAAAGTATCGTACTTGCCAGAGTGTATGCATACGCCTTTGCTTTTGTCGCCATACCACTCTTGCCAAGCGGCGTCAGAAAAGATGTGACCGTTGACATGAATCACTTGTTTAATGGCTAATTTGTATTTTTTGGCAAAGCCAAAATCACGTTCGTCATGCGCAGGCACTGCCATGACCGCGCCTTCGCCATAGGTCATTAGCACATAGTTGCCTACCCATACTGGCACTGCTTCGCCCGTCAGCGGATGCGTGACGGTAAGCCCGGTGTCCATGCCTTCTTTTTCCATGGTCGCCATGTCAGCTTCCATCACTGAGCCTTGTTTGCATTGCTCAATAAATGTAGCGAGTGCAGGATTCGATTGCGCTGCATGCGTTGCCAATGGATGTTCTGCTGCGACCGCGCAAAAAGTCACGCCCATGATGGTATCGGCACGGGTGGTAAACACCCATAATTTACCGTCGTCAATCAAGGCACCTTCATTATTTTTGATGCTATGGGTAAAGGCAAAACGCACGCCCACGCTTTTGCCTATCCAGTTGGCTTGCATGGTTTTGACTCGCTCAGGCCAGCCGGTTAATTGGTCTAAATCATCTAATAACTGCTGGGCATAACCAGTAATATTAAGGTAATAGCCGGGAATTTCACGCTTTTCTACTAGTGCGCCAGTACGCCAGCCGCGACCATCGATCACTTGTTCATTGGCCAATACGGTTTGGTCGACTGGATCCCAATTCACTACCTGGGTTTTTTTGTAAGCAATGCCTTTTTCCAACATGCGTAAAAACAGCCATTGGTTCCACTTATAGTATTCGGGCTGGCAAGTGGCCAGTTCGCGTGACCAATCAATAGCAAAGCCTAACGATTTCAATTGCTTACGCATATAAGCAATATTGTCAAAGGTCCATTTAGCGGGCGGCACATTATTTTGTATGGCGGCATTTTCTGCTGGCAAACCAAACGCATCCCAACCCATAGGCTGTAAGACGTTAAAGCCTTTCATATGATGATAGCGGCTCAGCACATCGCCTATCGTGTAGTTGCGCACATGCCCCATATGCAGCTTACCGCTAGGGTAGGGGAACATAGACAAGCAATAATACTTGGGTTTATCGCTACTTTGCTTAGCTAAGAAGCTGTTGTTAGCCTCCCAAAACTGCTGTGCTTGTTGTTCGACTTGTTTAAATGGATACTGCTGTTGCATGTGAGTTTGGCGTTCAATTTTAAAAATGAAATTATACCTTGAAGCACACGCTATTGTTGTGAAGTCTGCATGGTAGCCAAAAACAAAAAAGGCCTACATTAGGCCTTTTTTAATACCGATCAAGCGCTTATTTTAATGCTGTAAATATCTCATCGCGTATCTTGTTCATGTCGCCTATACCATTGACGCGCACATACTGTGGTGCGCCACCGACGCCAGAATTGGCCCAATCTGAGTAGTAGCCTACCAGTTGTTTGGTTTGCGCGTGATAGACATTGAGGCGATTTTTCACTACTTCTTCTTTGTCGTCATCACGTTGTACCAAGTCTTCACCGGTGATGTCATCTTTACCGGTCACTTTAGGTGGATTGAATTTAACATGATAAGTACGACCAGAAGCAGGGTGAGAGCGACGACCACTCATGCGTTCAACAATCGCCTCATCCGGCACATCAATTTCCACCACATAATCAATTTCCACACCAGCTTGTTTCATGGCCTCGGCTTGCGGAATGGTGCGCGGAAAGCCGTCAAACAAAAAGCCTGCTTGGCAGTCGGCATCCTTAATGCGCTCTTTCACCAAGCCAATAATCACTTCATCCGGCACCAAGCCACCAGCATCCATAAACTTTTTGGCTTCCAAACCTAATTGTGTACCGGCTTTAACGGCAGCACGTAACATGTCACCGGTTGAAATTTGCGGGATATTGAATTTTTCTTTGATGAAGGTAGCTTGTGTGCCTTTGCCAGCGCCCGGTGCGCCTAGGAGAATTAATCTCACGGTGAAATTCCTCTTAACTTAAGTGAACAAATATTGAATGGTATAAATTATATCAGGCTAGATAATTGGCGATAGCGACAAATTGCGCCACACTTAAATTTTCTGCGCGTAATTGTGAATGAATATCCAGTGCTGCAAAGCCGTCGTCATCGAGTAAACCTTTGAGCGTATTGCGCAAGGTTTTGCGGCGTTGCCCAAATGCGGCCTGCACCACTTTAGCAAATAGCGCTTCATCTTTAGCCGGGTAGGGCAAAGTATCATGCGGTATACAGCGCACAAATGCCGATTCCACTTTGGGCGCAGGGTTAAACGATTCCGGCGGCACGGTAATCAGGTATTCCATCTGCAAGCGGTATTGCAACATGACTGATAGCCGACCATATTCTGAGGTGGAAGGTGCGGCCACCATGCGCTCCACCACTTCTTTTTGCAGCATAAAGTGCATGTCGATGACATGGTCTACATTATCGAGTAAGTGAAACAGAATGGGGCTGGAGATATTGTATGGCAAATTGCCTACGACTCGAATGCGCTCACCTAGGCTAGTAAAGTCAAACTTCAACACATCGGCATGGTGTATCGTCACTTTGTCTGCCGGATACGTGTTTTGCATCCACTGAATAATATCTCGATCAATTTCAACCACATGCAGATGATGTAACTGCTTAAGCAGAGGCTGCGTCATGGCACCCAAGCCGGGGCCAATTTCTACCATCAGATCATCTGCTTGTGGATGAATGGTATTTATTAGGCTGGTAATAATGGCTTGGTCTGTCAAAAAGTTTTGACCAAAGCGTTTTTTGGCTAAATGTTTCATAGGGTTTTGTGTTGCGCCAAGCTAATCGCCAAGTGGATTGCCGTGAGTAAGCTGCCAATATCGGCTAGACCCGACCCGGCAATATCCAGTGCGGTGCCATGATCAACCGAGGTGCGGATAATGGGCAGCCCCAGCGTGACATTCACGCCTTCTCCAAAGCTGGCATATTTAAGGACACTTAAGCCTTGGTCATGGTACATGGCCAAAAAAGCATCGGCGTTTTGCAGGTTTTTTTGCGAAAACATGGTGTCCGCTGGCAATGGGCCTATTAAGTTGTAGCCCTCGTCACGCAGTTGATTGAGCACAGGGGTGATGACGTTAATTTCCTCATCGCCCAAATAGCCGCCTTCGCCCGCATGTGGATTTAAACCTGCGACATAGATAATGGGTTTGGCAATGCCAAACCGATGAATTAAATCATGCTGCAAAATGCGTATCGTTTTAGTCAGCGATTCATGGGTAATCGCTGCACTGACTTGGCTTAGCGGTAAGTGCGTGGTGGCTAGCGCTACGCGCATACCCCCACCGACCAGCATCATCACTACTTGCGGCGTATGGGTATAGTCGGCCAAGAACTCGGTATGACCGGTAAAACTAATGCCAGCGTCGTTAATGACGCCTTTGTGCACCGGCGCGGTGACCATGGCATCGAAGGCGCCATCAGTGCAACCATCGACTGCGGTTTGCAAGGTGTCTAATACATAAGCGCTATTGGCTTTATTCAGCTGGCCTGCCACTACAGTACTGGCAGCGGGAATATGCAGCACACACAATTCCCCATGGCCAGTATGGGTGCTGCTATTGTCAGGAATATAGGGCTGAATGCTGAGAGGTAGCTTAAGCGCTTGCGCGCGCGCCGTGATGGCGTGCTGGTCGGCAATCACGGTGATATTGGCATCCATAGCCTGCTGCGCCAACATCACGCATAAGTCCAAGCCTATGCCAGCCGGTTCGCCAGCAGTAATGGCGATGCGGGGAATCTGCGTCACGATTGGAAATTAAAATTTGTCTTCAAGGCGTAACTCGACATAGGCTTTGTCACGCATTTCGCGTATCCAGTCGTTGTAGGCTTCTTCTGCTTTGCGCGCACGAATTTCCTGACGTGCTTTAAAACGCGCTGCTTCTTTTGACATGTCTTGTTTACGACGTTCGATCACTTGCACAATATGCCAGCCGAAAGGGGTAAGCACCGGGGCGCTAATTTCACCAATGCCGAGTGCATTCATGGCTTGTTCAAACGCAGGCAACGTATCGCCAGGATTGACCCAGCCTAAATCACCACCGCTAGAGGCGCTGCCGTCTTCTGAGTATTGACGTGCCATTTCTTCAAACTTGGTGCCATTGTCTAAGCGTTCTTTAATATTATCCATTTTTTGCTTGGCCTCGGCCTCTGAGACCACTTCACTTTTTTTCAGCAAAATATGGCGTACATGGGTTTGGTCTACAATTAAGCTAGAGTTGCTGGCGCGTCTGTCGTTAAGTTTAAGGATATGCACACCACTTTGACTGCGAAATGGCTTGGAAACTTCACCCGGCTGCATGCTTTTGAGCGATTCTAAAAAGCCAGGTGGAATTTGACTAGCATTACGCCAACCTAAATTGCCCCCTTCTAAAGCATCGGGTGCGTCAGAATAACTGGCAGAGGCTTCAGCAAACGACATGCCACCTGACAGCGCTTGTAAAATCTGCTCAGTTTTAACACGCGCCTTTTCAATGTCCTCTGGGCTGCTATCTTGTGGCATGCGCACCAAGATATGCGAAATATCAAAGTCGTCTTGCTCGCCGGCACGGCTGGATTGCGTGGTGAGATAGTTGTCCACTTCGCCCTCCGACACCACTACTTTATTGTCTACTTCACGCTCTCTAAGCCTAGAAATGGTAATCTCATTGCGGATATCTTCGCGGAATTTACTAAACGTGATGCCGTCTTCACTGATGACTTTTTTAAACTCGTCTAGGGTGAGTTTGTTTTGCTCTGCAATACGCGCAATGGTTTTGTCCAGTTGCGCATCGTCTACTTTGACGCCAATTTGTGCGGCCAGTTGCAATTGCAAACTGTCCACAATTAAGCGCTCCAGAATTTGCTTTTGCAATACATCTGGCGCTGGCAGCGTGCCGCCTTTTTTTTCAACTTGTTTTGATAAGCTTTTGATACGGTCTTGCAGTTCTTGCTCAGTCAGCACGGCTTGATCGACCACTGCAATGATGCGGTCAATTTTTTCAATCTCAGCCGGTTTTGCATAAGCGATAGAGGCGGCGAGGCTGACACCAATAAAAGTACTGAGAAAGCGCGTTAAAAAAGTGTAGTTCATTGATTGTAATTTTGTTGTCTATAAAGGTTAGGGATCTCACCGCTACTTAAGTAGCCAGGAATATCGCGCCGTAACAAATTGAGTGGATTAGAACCAATCGAGGCTAAGCCACCGAGTTCCAGTTGGAAAAATAAAGCATAGTTGGCATCCGCTGTCGCCGTTTCCACACGCTGAATCACTGAACGTGCTTGCCAGCAACCTGCGTCATATTCTACACCAGCTAAACTCTCAATCGCAGTTTTGTCACGCAAAGAGTAGTTGTAGCGACCGACACCATACCAACCATTACCCAACGGCCATTGGCCAGACACGTTGATTTGTTCCAAAAAGTTATCAGTATAACGATAGCCAATATTCAATAGCTTACCTGGCTCAGGGTTGTAGCGTGTCAGGATGTTAGAGCGCGTCAGGCGGGAGCGATCCGGATCGTACTGCCAGAAAGCATCGACGTTCCATTTGGTCGATAGCCTAGCGGTAAAGCCAGCAATAATGTCTGACTCGCGGCGATTGGTTCTAGCCACATTGGGCATGGTGACTTTTTGATCATCAAAGTAAAAGCGCTGACCTATGGTGGCTGCAATCCGCTCTATGCCAGTGTCGCCATCAATAAAGCGTGTGGTTAAGGCCAAGCTGACTTGGTTGGCATTGTTCACTCGGTCATTGCCGGTAAACTGGTTTTCAGAAAATAAAGTGGTCATGTTTAAGTCGGCCAATGAGGTATCAAACACCGGAATACGGCTTTGGTCGTCATAGGGAATATAAACATAAAACAATCTAGGCTCTAAGGTTTGCGTGTATTTGCGGTCGAAAAAATTGGATTCCTTATCAAAATACAAGCCGCTGTCTAAGCTGAATATAGGCAAACTACGGTTTTGGGTATCTTCACTCACCGTTTGGCCGTTTACAAAGTAGTTATTATCGTTGAGGCGGTAACTGGTAATATGCGCGCCCACTTTAGGCGTGATATAACCATAGTTGCTAATAAACGGCACGCTCACGCTGGGGTAGGCCACCAAGCGCTGACCTGTGGGCAAAGTGGCTTTGGCTTGCGCCTCATTACTACGGTCAAAGTAGGTCCATTGACCTAATAACTCAGCATCGAAATTATCCCAGCTTTTGTTGCCGCGCAGCGTAAATTCCGGCAATCGTTCATACGGGTAAGACACTTCATCCAATGTTTGGTATTTTTGTGCAATCCCATTCAGTTGCCAGTGCTCGCTGGCGTAATTAATAAAGGCTTCTTGCGGCAAATTCACGCGGCTGGTGCTGACGATGCGGGTCGACATATCAGAGAAGTATTGATTGTCCGACACCTTTTCAAGATTATAGCCGCCCGACCAACCGCTACCAAAGTTATGCAGATGGGAAAACTTGGCGTAGTACCGATTGCTATCGGCCAAGGTGTCATTATTTAAATACTCGACATTATTAATGCCTGAGAAATTTTCTTCTAAATAGCGAAACTCGCCTTGCAACTGCAAGCCACGTTTACTCAGGTAACGTGTCGCCAGTGTGGCGTCCATATTCGGCCGTATATTCCAATAGTAAGGTGTATACACTTCAAAACCACTACGCGAGGTAGTGCCTACGCTGGGTGCAAGCAAGCCAGATTTACGTTGATTATTAAACGAGAAACTAAGCCAAGGCGTGTATAACAAAGGCACCCCTTTAAATTCAATATAAGCGTTTTTAGCCACACCAGATTCAGTATAGTTATTCAGCTCCAGTTCGCCGGCCTTGATATACCAGTCATCTACTCCGGCAGCACAAGTGGTATAACGCGCATTTTTCAAACGTTTTTTATCTTGACCTTCAAACAGCACCAAGCCAGCATCGCCGCGAGAACCCTTTAAATTGGTAGACACCGCGTTGTAGTTGTTCTGATCATTATTGTTGTCTTGGTAGATTTTAGGGTTGCTGGTGGCATAGGCTTGATTGTCATAGCTTTGCGATGGCACTGAAGTTTGATCGCGGCTGGGGGCTATACTCTTTTCAAATACGATAGAGGCGTTACGCATCTCCCCCACGCTCTCGTCTAAGCGCATGCGCAACGACGGCCCGCTAATTGAACTGTCACCCAAATCAATGTGGGCATTACCGTCCACCCGCAACTCATCGTTTTGGATATCGTAGTCTATGCTGTCACCAGCCACCGATTGCTCACCTTTGCGGATGACGGCGTTCCCGGTGGCGCGCATGTTGCGGTCCAGATACAAGTTTAGTGCATCGCCTTCAATTTCTATGGCACCGGGCAAGCTGGCTGCAGTCGCATCTGACATTGCTGGCTGTTCGCTAGTCGCATCAGCGCCAGCGTTTTCAGCCGTCGCTTGGTTGTCTACAACGCCAGTGTCAGCCTGTACATTTGACGCAGCGGCCAGCGAAACAAACGCAAGAATAAAGGCAATGCCGTGATTGAGTTTTTTTTGTGAAGAATTTAACAAAGCAAGGTTAGGGTCATTTAAGCTGTTTGAGGTTATTTTATAGGAATAATGTGGCGTATTTCGTATGAGTGATAAAATCGCACAAAACCCCGTTTTAATCAATCAAAAAATATGTGTTTAACTGGTGCGCTTACGTAAAATAATGTAGTTTTTGGCAACGCGTTAAGCATCAAGTAAGGATAAGTGTGGATAGAAAACAGCAATTAGAAGCGTGGTTACAGCAGGTATTGGCCAATCAAGCATTTACGTTAACCACCGCCTCGGCGGATGCCAGTTTCAGGCGCTATTTTAGAGTGCATCTACCTGAGCAGACGCTGATTGCCATGGATGCGCCGCCGCCACAAGAAGACTGCACGCCGTTTGTACAAGTGGCCAAAATCATGGCTGAGGCAGGCCTCAATGTGCCAAATGTCATCGCACAGGATTTGGTGAATGGCTATTTACTATTAAGTGATTTGGGCGATACCACTTATTTGGCCGAATTAAATGCCAGTAATGCCAACCAGTTGTATGGCGATGCGGCGCAAGCCTTGATTAAGCTGCAACTCGCTAGTCAGCCTAATGTGCTGCCCAATTATGACGCCGCCTTGCTGACCCGTGAAATGCAATTATTCCCGGATTGGTATATTGCCAAGCACTTAAATATCACTTTGAGCAATGAGCAACAGGTCAGCTTGCAGCAGACGTTTAGTTTGCTGAATCAAAATATTTTGGCACAAACACAAGTGTATGTGCACCGCGATTATCATTCGCGTAACTTGATGATTACACAAGACAATAACCCTGGTGTATTGGACTTTCAGGATGCCGTGTATGGCGCGATTACTTACGATTTAGTATCTTTGTTAAAAGATGCCTATATTGCGTGGGATGAAGAAGTGATGATGGATTGGGTAGTGCGCTACTGGCAGCAAGCCAAAAAGGCGGGACTGGCAGTGCCGGCCGATTTTGGTGAGTTCTACCGTGATTTTGAATGGATGGGTGCGCAACGGCATATCAAAGTGCTGGGTATTTTCGCACGCCTGTCACACCGCGATGGCAAAGATGGCTATTTAAAAGACATGCCCTTGGTGATGCAGTATCTGCGTAAAGTATGTGAGCGCTATGTTGAGCTGCGCCCACTGTTGCGTTTGCTGGATGCGCTAGAAGGACGCGTGCCGCGCCCTAAGTATGTGGTGTAGTTAAAATGAAAGCGATGATATTAGCGGCCGGTAGAGGCGAACGTATGCGACCACTCACCGACCATACGCCCAAACCCTTACTCAAAGTCGGTGGTCAATCATTAATCGTGTGGCATTTGCAACGCTTAGCTCAGGCTGGCTTTAAACAGATTGTGATTAACCATGCGCATTTAGGTAGCCAAATAGAACTAGCGTTGGGGAACGGCGCGCAATGGGGCTTGTCCATCCAATATAGTCCGGAACAAACAGCGTTAGAGACCGCAGGAGGTATTGCCTATGCTATGCATTTATTGTGTAAAGAGGATGCCGATGCGCCGTTTTTAGTGGTCAATGGCGACATTTTTACCGAGATTGATTTTGCGCAATTGTCCATAGCAGAAAATAAGCTGGCGCACTTGGTGTTGGTGAATAATCCACCGCAACATCCGGCCGGTGATTTTGCGATTGCTGATCAATTATTGAATGGCATTGGTGTATTAAGTGACTCCGCCCAGCCGCGCTATACCTTTTCTGGCGTAGGACTTTATAGACCGGCTTTATTTGCCAGTATTACCGCGGGTCATTCTGCCAAATTAGCGCCTTTGTTGCGCGATGCCATGGCGCGTAAGCAAGCCAGTGCGCAGCATTACACAGGCATTTGGCATGATATCGGTACGCCGCAACGTTTAAACGAGTTGGATGAATGGTTAAATCAGCATGCATGTAAGTAAGCAGGAATTTCAACAGCGGCGTAATACACTACTTGCCACCATGGGCGAGGGTGTTGCCATCGTGCCGACAGCGCCGGAAGCCATCCGCAACCGCGACAGTCATTATCCTTACCGCTTTGACAGTTATTTCTATTATTTGACTGGCTTTAAAGAGCCAGAATCGGTAGTAGTACTCATTGCGGGCGCTGCGCCTAAAACTATATTGTTTTGCCGCGACAAAGATTTAGACAAAGAAATTTGGGATGGTTTTAGGTACGGCGCGGATGCGGCAAGAAATGAATTTGGCTTTGATGAAGCTTATTCAATTCAGCAATTGGACGACTTAATGCCCAAGTTATTAGGCAACCAGTCTAAGTTGTTTTATAGCTTGGGTGCAGATGTTGCTTGGGATGCGCGCGTC
>DASWSZ010000233.1:0-17459 GCA_036402395.1 Methylophilus sp. | reverse complement strand
AAAGTAGACCATTAAAGACGCCACGATGCCCCAAAAGGTATGAATGCTATACGCAAACGCCAGTTGCGCCATCAGCATCAAGCCCACTGCGGCAATAAATACCGGCTTAAGTTTGGCTTTTTTCTCGGCATAAATAATGGCCGGAATCATAAATAAGAAAGACGCCACCAGCACTGGTAAATAAATCTGCCAATGCAAGTTTTCGCTCATGCCGCTGGTTTCTTTTAGTGCAAACGGCACCACGATAAACATAGCCATTTGCGCACCGTGTAAACAAAACGTGCCAAAGTTCAAACGCAATAATTGCTTATCACGCAGCACATCTTTGATTTTATTCGGTGCGGTTTCCGCATCCGAGTGAAACTGTGTATGCACAGGGTCTGGCACTGCATATTTAATCACCAGCATTGCCAAAATGGACAGCACGGCGGTCATCCAAAAAATACCGGGCACGCCTATCCATTGGTTAAATAGCGGCCCTGCCACTAGCGATACCGCAAATGTTAAACCAATGGTCGCGCCTATCATGGCCATGGCTTTGGTTCTATGTTCTTCGCGCGTAGAGTCTGCCACCAATGCCGTCACCACCGCAGAAATGGCACCCGCGCCTTGAATGGCACGACCGACTATCACCATATAAATATCATGCGAAGTAGCCGCGACCACGCTACCGATAGCAAACAGCAGCAAGCCGATGTAAATGAGTTTTTTGCGGCCGAATTTATCAGAAGCCATGCCGAACGGCAATTGCAACAACACTTGCATTAAACCGTAGGCGCCCAGTGCTAAACCTATTAAGGTGTGATTACTTCCACCCTCTAGCGTTTCTGCATAAATGGCAAAAATAGGTAGGATTAAAAACATGCCTAGCATGCGTAAGCCGTAGATTGAAGCTAAACTAAGCGTAGCGCGCATTTCAGTGCGCGTCATTTTTTCTGAAACCTGCATGAAAGTTGGCTAAAAGCTGAATAATTGCGTATATTATCAGGTTGCCTCAATTTTCGTTAAAGTATCATGGAATTTATTAAAATTCGCGGCGCCCGCACCCACAACCTCAAAAACGTTTCGCTGGATATTCCACGTAACAAATTGGTGGTTATCACGGGGCTGTCAGGCTCAGGAAAATCCAGCTTAGCGTTTGATACGCTATACGCAGAAGGCCAACGCCGCTACGTCGAAAGCTTATCGGCCTATGCTCGTCAATTTTTGGCGCGTATGGATAAGCCGGATGTGGACTTGATTGAAGGCTTATCACCGGCCATTTCCATCGAGCAAAAATCCACCTCGCACAATCCGCGTTCTACTGTCGGCACCGTCACCGAAATCCATGACTACTTGCGTTTGCTGTACGCCAGAGCGGGCGACCCAGAGTGTCCGGACCACCACATCAAGCTAGAAGCGCAAACCGTATCGCAAATGGTGGATAGCGTACTTAAACTGCCGGAAGACACCAAGCTGATGATTTTGGCGCCCGTGGTGGCCAATCGCAAAGGTGAGCAGCTAGACTTGTTTGACGAGTTAAAATCACAAGGCTTTGTGCGGCTGCGCGTGGACGGCAAAATCTACGAAATGGATGAGCTGCCTAAGCTTACCAAAACCACCAAACACAACGTGGATGTGGTGGTGGATAGATTAAAAGTGCGCGACGACATGAAACAGCGTATTGCCGAATCATTTGAAACCGCCTTACGTTTGGCCGATGGCAAAGCCATTGCCTTAGAAATGGATAGCGAGCAAGAGCATTTGTTTTCCGCCAAGTTTTCTTGCCCTGAATGTGATTACTCACTAGCAGAACTAGAGCCGCGTTTATTCAGCTTTAATAACCCGATGGGTGCTTGCCCTAAGTGCGACGGCTTGGGTAATGTAACGTTTTTTGACCCAAAACGCGTGGTGGCATTTCCGCATTTATCGCTGGCCAGTGGCGCCATTAAAGGTTGGGATAAACGCAACCAATTCTATTTCCAGATGCTGGCCAGCTTAAGCCAACATTACCAGTTTGATTTGGAACAGGCGTTTGAAAACTTACCGGAAGCGATTCAACAAATCTTGTTGTTTGGCTCGGGTAAAGAGCAAATTCCGTTTAAATACCTGAATGAGCGCGGCACCTTTTTTGGTAAAACACATAGCTTTGAAGGCATTATCAATAACTTGCAACGCCGTTATAAAGAAAGCGACTCGACCGCGGTACGTGACGAGTTGGCTAAATATATCAATGCTACTAGCTGCCCAGATTGTACCGGCACGCGTTTAAGACGCGAGGCGCGCCATGTCAAAGTCGGCAATCAAAATATCCATCAAATTTGTGAAGTGCCGCTGAAACAAGCGCTGCACTTTTTTCAAACGCTAGAGTTGCATGGCGCTAAGTTGGCGATTGCCGATAAGATCGTCAAAGAAATTCAAAACCGCTTAAAGTTTTTAACCGATGTCGGTTTGGAGTACTTATCGCTGTCACGTTCCGCCGAAACTTTATCGGGCGGTGAAGCGCAACGTATTCGCTTAGCCTCACAAATTGGCAGCGGCCTCACTGGCGTCATGTATGTGTTGGATGAGCCGTCAATTGGGCTGCATCAACGCGACAATGACAGACTGCTGGATACGCTGAAACATTTGCGCGATATCGGCAATAGCGTGATTGTGGTGGAGCATGACCAAGACGCCATTATGACCGCCGATTATGTGGTGGACATTGGCCCTGGTGCGGGTGAGCATGGCGGCCAAATTGTGGCAGAAGGTACGCCGGCGCAAATTCAAGCCAATCCAGAATCGCTCACTGGGCAGTATTTAAGCGGCAAAAAGCAAATTGAATATAAAAAAGCCCGTACCAAAGCTGACCCGGCGCGCTGGTTAAAACTCACCAATGCCACGGGTAATAATTTACATGACGTTTCAGTTGAAATTCCTATTGGCTTACTGACCTGTGTGACGGGTGTGTCGGGCAGTGGCAAATCGACGTTAATCAACGATACTTTATACCGTGTGGTCGCCCAACATTTATATGGCAGCAATACAGAACCTGCAGCCTTTGGCGAGATTGATGGCTTGGCCTTTTTTGACAAAGTGGTGGATGTAGACCAAAGCCCAATTGGCCGCACCCCACGCTCTAACCCAGCCACTTACACCGGCTTATTCACACCCATTCGCGATTTATTTGCAGGCGGACCAGAAAGCCGCGCCCGTGGCTATGGGCCAGGCCGTTACTCGTTTAACGTCAAAGGCGGTCGCTGCGAAGCTTGTCAAGGCGATGGCGTGATACGCGTTGAAATGCACTTTTTACCGGATGTCTATGTGCCGTGCGACGTGTGTAAAGGCCAGCGCTATAACCGCGAAACCTTGGAGATTAACTTTAAGGGTAAAAATATCCGCGAAGTATTAGAAATGACAGTTGAGCAAGCGCATACTTTTTTTAGTGCGCAACCAGTCATTTCACGCAAACTGAAAACCTTGTTGGATGTGGGCTTAGGCTATATTACGCTAGGGCAGTCCGCCACCACACTGTCAGGCGGCGAAGCGCAGCGCGTTAAACTGGCACTTGAGTTAAGTAAGCGCGACACAGGTCGTACGCTGTACATTTTGGATGAACCAACCACAGGCTTACACTTTGCCGATATTCAGTTGCTACTGGACGTGATTCACCGTTTACGTGATGCTGGCAATACCATTGTGATTATTGAGCATAATTTGGATGTGATTAAAACCGCTGATTGGCTGATAGACATGGGGCCAGAGGGTGGTGATGGTGGCGGCTTGGTGGTGGGCGTGGGTACGCCAGAAACCTTGGCAGAAAACAAACAAAGTTATACCGGCAAATACCTCAAACCCATGCTAGCTAATAGCCAATAAAACGCAGTGAGCACACGCCTTATTTAAAGGTAGCTGCTCGCTTCGTCCATCATTGGGCGGCATGATTCGACACAGTCAGTGAGTGCTAACTTATCCTGCATTCCAAGCATAGTTGCCACTTCTGCATCTAAGCTTTCAGCAATTTCGGTGGACGTTCTATCCAACGCCAATTCATGTGCAATATGCGCTGCAGCGTACACCACAGACGCCAGTTGACACAGTTGCGATTCGCATGGTTTTATATAGCTACGAATCACGCAGCAAATTTCCTCCGGAAAATTCCAGTGCTTGGCCAACATATCGCCGACCTGACAATGATCTATACCCAACATGGACTGCTCTACAGATTGTCGTTCCGCCATTAAGCGGCCTTGGCAAACTTGCTCTACTTGCGCGCTGGCTACCGGGAAGACCATATGAATCGGCAAGCGGCCTATGCCATGCAACAGCCCTGCCACATAAGCCGTTTCTGTGCTTAGCTCCAGCTGCTTGCTTAATTGACGCGCAACGCTGGCCGTAACCAGATGATGCTGCCAAAACTTTTTCAAATCTAAGCCTTGCACTTCGGTAAACGTGGTGGTCACGCCAGAGGCGATCACCAGTGTATTGAGGTTTTGCAAACCGATGAGCGCCACGGCATCTTCTATGGTTTTGATGCTGCGACTACAGCCAAAATAGGCCGAGTTGGACATACGCAATACTTTGGCCGCCAACACCTGATCGCGATGAATGACATTGGTCAGCACTTTAATGTCCACCTCACCGCTGTTAAGTAGTTGCATGACATCTTGCACCACCTTAGGCAACATCGGCAAATTGTTAATTTTCTCAAAGAAAGTATCAATCACATTCATGGCAGGCTCAACACATTAGGGTGTGACTATTACTGTAGCGTATACGGGCATATATTAATAGGGCAAACAGAAGGGTGAACCTAGAGCATTCTTATGCTTAGAAAGCTTAGCCTAGGCCAATGTGTGATTAAGGATAGGCAATAATAAGCGCGCTAGATGCAACGTTAAGCTTACACATAATAAGCATAAGCAAATAGGCCTACCATGATCATGGCCAGCAATAGTTTTACGATAACGGCCAGCACCACGCCTAAGCCTGCGGCCAAGCCGACATTGGTGGCGCGGCTTAAATCGCGATGGGCTAAAAACTCACCCACCAACGCACCGATAGCCGCGCCAAAAAATATTCCAAATACGCCAAAGAATAAGCCAATTAGTGCGCCAATCGCCAAGCCCCATAGCGCTTGCTTACTTGCTCCGACTTTTTTGGTTGTAATAAACGAGACCGCAAAATCTAGCACAAAGGCAATCAAAGCAAGTGCACCTATGATGCTAATAGTCAGTATGCTGACTTTAGCAAATTGATCTTGCCAAGCGATTAAAAATAAACCCAAAAAAACCATAGGCACGCCGGGCAATGCAGGCAACAAAATGCCCAAAAAGCCTATGACGATTAACGCAACTGCACTGATAAATAGCCAGTCCATGCTTATTTTGGAATTTCTACCAAGCGCATACGCGCTTGTATGGTGGCAATGCGCCGAT
The DNA here is from genome assembly GCA_036402395.1 of Methylophilus sp. GTDB lineage: Bacteria > Pseudomonadota > Gammaproteobacteria > Burkholderiales > Methylophilaceae > Methylophilus. The sequence goes on along the minus strand of DASWSZ010000233.1, from coordinate 12,060 downwards.
TGAGGTAGCGCGTATTGCGGTGCTGATCGTAAAAGCGCGGATTAGGTACCATCGCCGCTAACTTAGCCGCTTGTGTTTTACTTAAACCACCCGCACTGCTTTTAAAGTAATGCCTAGCGGCTGCTTCTGCACCAAACACACCATTGCCCCACTCAATCACATTGAGGTAAATCTCCAAAATACGGCGCTTATCCATCACATTTTCTAGCATAAAGGTAATCACCGCTTCTTGAATTTTGCGCCAAGGCGTGCGCCCGCTAGATAAAAATAGATTTTTGGCTAATTGCTGACTAATGGTGGAACCCCCTGCAACAATCTTGCCTTTCTTGATATTTTTTTCATACGCTTTTTCGATGCCTTCCCAATCAAAGCCTTCATGATTGACGAACTTGGCATCCTCAGAAGCCACTACAGCACGCTTAAGATGGTTAGAAATTTTATTGTAATCCACCCACTTATGCTTCAAATCCGCGTCTGGCTTGGTTTCATGCAGAATCTCCAGCCTGTCCTCCATAAAGGCACTGCTAGAGGGATTAAACTTAATCCACCATACGATATGTAAAAAAATCCATAATTGATACAGCACTAAGTATAAGAAAAATAAAACAATCAGCCGCTTAAGCAAACCGCCGTAACCCATAGGCCGCGCATTGGGTTTAGTATTGAGTAACCAACGCATCATAGTGCGCGCAGCTCCGCAATCACCGGTCGTGTATCAGGCCTCACACCTCGCCAAAGGTAAAACGCTTCTGCTGCTTGTTCCACCAGCATGCCTAACCCATCGGCAACTTGCGCACCCGCTTCTCGCGCCTGCTTCATAAATGGAGTTTCACGACCATACATCATGTCGTAAGCTAGGCAGCCGCTTGCAAATACGCTGCTTGGGATAGGCAAGGCTGTATCAGTTAAGCCTGTAGAAGTAGCGTTAATAATTAAATCGTATGACTTTTCAAGAGACTCAAAGATGCTTGCTGTAGCCTCACAATTTTGTATCGCCATCACAAGCTCTAAAGCTTTTTCATGTGTACGATTAGCAATTGTGATACTCGACGCACCTAATAATGAATTCAAGATTCCATGAGCCGCGCCACCTGCCCCTAAAATCAGAATATGCTTATCTTTAATTGAAAAGCCAATATTTTTTTCGATATCGTTCCGCAGTCCAATACCATCCGTATTGTCCCCATGAATTTTTCCATGAATATTTATCAACGTATTCACCGCACCAGATCCAGAGCTTATTGCTCGAGCGCTTAAACTATCGCACATCTTATAGGCATCAAACTTAAATGGCACAGTAACATTGGCGCCTTTATAGCCTTGCCCTATCAAATCATTCACCGTTGCTTCAAAGCCGTCTAGTGGTGCAAGAATGCGCTCATAACTGAGGTCTTGATGCGTTTGCTTAGCAAAAGCTGCATGAATAAGTGGGGACTTACTATGGCTAATTGGGTTGCCAATGACGGCGTACTTATCTGTCATATATTAATTCCAAAAGCCTTTGTATAAGGTGACGAGCGATGATAAGACGAGGCAAAAAACAACGAAAAACCGCAGCATATGGTTGATATATGAGGAGTTTGAGGCGTTTTTAACAAAGTATTATCAAGCACAGTCGTTATACAAAGATCTTTTTAATTGGTCCAAGGCAAGCCAGCGTGCTTCCAGCCATTGATCAGCGTACGCTGTTTCAGCTCATTGGCGTCACCCTCAAAACCTTGCAGCATATTGTAGGCTTTGGTGTAGCCTAATTGCTGTGCCAATACTGCGGCATTATGACTGCGTCCGCCGGTGCGGCACATAAAAATTACGGTGAGGTCTTTGTTAATCTGTGCCTGCAGTTGCGAGGCAAACTCTGGGTTGGCCACCATGCCGGGGTAAAAAGCCCATTCTATGTGTGTTGCCTGCGGCACACGGCCAACCAGCTCTAATTCTGCGCGGCTACGCACATCTACCAATACGGTGGCGGGGTCACGCTGTAATAATTCAAACGCTTGATGTGGCGTAACAGCGCCAGCATACGGCAAACTATGTTCAGTCATGTTTGTGGGGGTTGTCTGTTTCATCATTGTCCTTAGCTATAAGAGTATCAAATGATATGCGCAGCAGTATAGCGCGAAAAAGGTGTGAATCATTAGCCTAAAACATCGCGCACCTTTATAATGCATTTTTTAATCCAACGCACCATTTTGGATCATATGAAAAATGGATTTTTTACGGGCTAGCGATTGTTCCTTGGCTGTAGCCTATTTTTGGCTGGCATATTTCCTGCTAATATTCATGTCTGGATTTTTAAATCATAAAAACAATTTTTTATCGCCAATAGCTGCTCAACTTTAGGAGAAAGTAATGTCTGTTGCAAAAGTAATGAAGATGGTAAAGGATAATGACATTAAATTTGTCGATTTTCGCTTTACCGATACGCGTGGTAAAGAACAACACGTGACCGTGCCTGTTTCAGCGTTTGATGAATCAAAATTTACTGAAGGTCACGCCTTTGATGGCTCTTCAATTGCTGGTTGGAAAGGTATTCAAGCTTCAGACATGCAATTAATGCCTGATGCATCGACCGCCAACATCGACCCATTCATGGATGAGCCTACACTGATTCTTACTTGCGACGTGGTTGACCCAACAGACGGCAAAGGGTATGACCGTGACCCACGCAGCTTGGCGAAACGTGCTGAAGCTTACTTAAAATCAAGTGGTTTAGGCGACACCGCGTACTTTGGTCCAGAACCAGAATTCTTCATTTTTGATTCTATCAACTGGTCAGTAGACATGAGCGGCTGCGCTGTCAAAATCAATTCAGAAGAGGCTGCATGGTCTTCAAGCGAAAAATTTGAAGGCGGCAACACAGGTCACCGTCCAGCGGTAAAAGGTGGTTACTTCCCAGTACCTCCAGTCGATTCATTGCACGACATCCGTTCTGCCATGGTCATGACATTAGAGCAAATGGGCGTTCCGGTAGAAGTGCATCACCATGAAGTAGCAACGGCTGGTCAATGTGAAATCGGTACTAAATTCGCCACGTTGACACAACGTGCTGACTGGACGCAAATTCTTAAATATGTGGTGCTGAACACAGCCCATGCTTATGGTAAAACAGCGACTTTCATGCCTAAACCAATGTTTGGCGATAACGGTTCTGGTATGCACGTGCACCAATCAGTATGGAAAGACGGCAAAAACTTGTTTGCAGGCAGCGGCTATGCTGGCTTGAGCGATTTCGCCTTGTATTACATCGGCGGCATTATCAAACATGCACGTGCATTGAATGCGATTACCAACCCAGGTACCAACTCTTACAAACGCTTAGTGCCCCATTACGAAGCGCCAGTAAAATTGGCTTACTCTGCTAAAAACCGTTCCGCGGCCATTCGTATTCCGTTTGTGCACTCAGACAAAGCACGCCGTGTTGAAGCGCGTTTCCCAGACCCAATTGCTAACCCGTACTTGGCTTTCTCTGCCTTGTTAATGGCAGGTTTAGATGGCGTACAAAACAAAATTCACCCGGGTGAGCCAGCGACTAAAGACTTGTACCATTTGCCACCAGAAGAAGATGCATTGATCCCAACAGTCTGTGCTTCATTAGAAGAAGCATTAGAGCACTTGGACAAAGACCGTGAGTTCTTAACCCGTGGCGGTGTATTTACTGACGACTGGATTGATGCTTACATTGGTTTAAAAATGGAAGAAGTCACTAAACTGCGTCAAACACCACACCCAGTGGAATTTGGCCTGTACTATTCATGCTAATAGCACACTGGTCTTGCTAACTCACCCTTAGCATGCACTAAAATAGGGCAACTACGGTTGCCCTATTTTTTTATGTACATCCTCGTCAACCATCACTATAATCATCTCGTTGCTCACTATAAGACTCCTATCTAAACTATTGGTATGCATAAACAATTTACATTTTTAAGCATTGTATGTTCAGCCATGTGGGTGTTGACTGCGCAGGCGGAAATCTACAAGCAAGTGGATGCAGATGGGCGCGTCACTTACTCAAACGTTAAAATTAAAGGCGCCAAAAAACTAGTCTTAGAGCCAGCAGATTCTAATTTTGGCAACAATACGAGCTCTGCTAAAAAGCCAGCCGATACTGTTAAATCAGCCACGCCTAGTAACTTTCCTAAAGTGGACGCAGGCACGCAGAATCAACGTGATGCCAAGCGTGTTGAAATATTAAAAGCAGAATTAGCGCAAGAAAAACAAGCACTTGAGCGCGCCAAGCAGGCCTATGATGAAGGCAATGCTGACCCCGAAGTTTCTCAAATCAGAAATGCCAATGGCACCACTTCTACCTTTAGAAATGTGGCTAAATTTGAAGAAAAAATGAAAGCCTTACAGGCTGATGTAGACGCGCATCAACGTAATATTGACTTACTCAACAAAGAATTGGGTCAATAATCTCCTTTCAGAATTACCCTATAGTATTCCGTAGTGCCACCAGTTAAAAGCTGGCTTGTCTTTTGCTTTATTGATAAGCAATTCATTGTTATGCTAGTCTAGGTTCATGGTTCACAATACACCCTCTGGTTTTTCAGGTTTAGAGCATCTAGCAACCGCTGTTATGTTGCTGGACAGTGCTTTGCGTGTGGTTTACACCAACCCAAGTGCTGAAATTCTATTTGCACTCAGTTCCAATCAAGTGGCGGGTAACCATATTTCCGAGGTGTTTTTAAATTGCGAAATTCTGCAATTAGCCATGGACAACGCGGTGAGCACCAATAGCCCGTATCGCGAGCATGAGTTTATGCTCACCACCGTGCGGCAAAACTCCTTAGCCATTACGTGTACGGTGACGCCAATACAATTGGCCAATGCCACGCTGGTATTGGAGTTTCAGCAAATGGACCATCAGCTACGTATTGCGCGTGAAGAGCGCATGCTGATACAACAACAGGCCAACTCCGAGCTACTACGCAACCTTGCCCATGAAATTCGCAACCCGCTAGGTGGCCTTAGAGGTGCAGCACAGCTACTAGAACACGAGCTACCGCAACCTAGCTTAAAAGAATATACCCAAGTCATTATTAAAGAGGCCGATAGGCTGCATAGCTTGATGGACAGGTTGTTAGTACCGCACCGTGTGCCGCAATACGAAGCTACCAATATCCATGAGGTGTTAGAGCGTGTGCGGAGCTTGTTGCTGGCAGAATCACCACACAACATCATCGTGCAGCGTGACTACGACACCAGCCTGCCCGAGATTATTGGGGATAGGGAAAAGCTGATTCAAGCGGTATTAAATATCGCCAGAAACGCGGTGCAGGCGATGCGTGGCAGTAATACCAAAAATGCCAAAATTATTTTTAAAACACGCTCAGATCGTCAAGTGACCTTAGCCAGAAAACGTTATCGCGTGGCCATTAAACTGCAAATTATCGATAACGGGCCGGGCATCCCAGCAGGCATACGTGAGAAAATATTTTACCCGCTGGTGTCTGGCCGTGAAGGTGGCACTGGCCTCGGGCTAGCGCTGGCGCAAACCTTTATTACACAGCATCATGGCATGATAGACTGCGAGAGCCAACCACAACATACCTGCTTTACTATCTTATTGCCGATAGAGAGCACTTTGCTAAAACATGCAGTGGTCGCACAATAGTCACAACACCAGAATACATTTAGCAGTACCCATTAATCACATTTAAAGCAGGCATAGCGCAGAGAACCGTATGAAACCAATTTGGATACTAGATGACGACAAATCAATACGCTGGGTATTTGAAAAAGCCTTGGCCAGAACAGATTTAGAATTCAAAACGTTTTCATCGGCGGCTGAAGCACTCAACACCTTAAACCGTGAGCTACCACAGGTGGTGGTCAGTGACATTCGCATGCCCAATGGTTCTGGTTTAGACTTTTTATCTGAGATCAAACAAAAGCATCCAGATATTCCGGTCATTATTATGACTGCGTATTCAGATTTAGAAAGCGCAGTGGCAGCATTTCAGGGTGGCGCTTTTGAGTATTTAGCTAAGCCTTTTGATGTAGACCAAGCGGTGGACATTATTAAGCGCGCAGTGGATGAAAGTATGCGCCAAGCCGTTGAAAATGTGGTGATTGAAGAAACGCCAGAAATCATCGGTCAAGCACCGGCCATGCAAGAAGTATTTCGTGCCATTGGCCGCTTAAGTCGCTCGCACTCTACTGTGCTCATTAACGGAGAATCCGGCAGCGGTAAAGAGTTAGTCGCCAGCGCCTTGCACAAGCACAGCCCGCGCGCAGATAAACCATTTATCGCCATTAACACAGCAGCGATTCCTAAAGATTTACTAGAGTCTGAGTTATTCGGCCATGAACGTGGCGCCTTTACTGGTGCCGCCACCGCCAGACGTGGCCGTTTTGAACAGGCCGACAATGGCACACTGTTTTTAGACGAAATTGGCGATATGCCTGCCGACTTACAAACGCGTTTACTGCGGGTATTGAGTGACGGCCAGTTTTATCGTGTAGGCGGTCATCAGCCGATTAAAGTCAACGTGCGTGTGATTGCCGCCACCCATCAAGATTTAGAAGAGCGTGTAAAACTTGGCTTGTTCCGTGAAGATTTGTTTCACCGCCTCAACGTGATTCGCTTACGCTTACCGCCACTGCGCGAGCGCCGTGAAGACATCCCATTGCTCACCAAACACTTTCTATTGCACAGTGCTAAGCAACTAGGCGTTGAATCTAAACAACTTTCTCAAGCAGCGCTGCGCTTTTTAACTGCGGTTAATTGGAGTGGTAATGTTAGACAACTGGAAAACGTCTGCCATTGGTTAACGGTGATGGCGCCAGGTCAAAATGTGGACGTGGCGGATCTGCCACCTGAACTTAAAGAAGATGCATCAAAGCCATCGAGCAGTACTTCGTGGCAAGAGTCACTGGCCAAAGAAGTGATGGATGCGCTTAACCGTGGCGAAACCAATATTTTGGATGTGAAAACCAAAGAGTTTGAACGTACCATGATTACCAAAGCGCTACAACATACCGATGGCCGCCGTATTGAAGCAGCCAATCAGCTTGGTATGGGGCGTAATACGCTGACACGAAAAATTCAAGAGTTGGGCATTGATGAGTAATATTGATCTACTGATTTAACCTATGTCATGCAAACCTAAGATTAAAATTGAGTGTCAGAAATAGCTGCTAACTTGGCTTTATTGCTTTACAGGATTGTTGCGCTGGGCTCCTAATCAAAGCCTACCGTCATTGCCAGGAGTAAAACGACAAAGCAACCCAGCTTACTTGTAGCCTTGTGCAATATATTTCCGGTGCACATAAAGTCTAATGGATTGCCACGCTGCACTCGCAATGACAACCCAGCGTCTTTGCGAAGAGTGCAAGGACGAAGCAATCCCGCTCTACGTATTAATACACAATCTATATTCTTAATATGCAAAAAAATAATGGATTGCCACGCTGCGCTCGCAATGACAAACTATAAAATAGACGCATAAAGGTCAAACCAATTAGGATTACTTGCCTCAATTAACGCGATCTTATCTGACGTGAACCGGCTTTAATTTGCTTTTCTCTAGCAATCGCTGCTTCCATCTCATCGCACAATTCATAGTAGACCAGCAAATGCACTTGATATTGCTTGGTAAAGCCTGCAGCTAAATCTTGTTTATGTTGCCAAATACGACCTACCAAATCTGAGGTAACACCTGTGTAAACAGTGCCGTGTTTTCGATTGGCTAGTATATAAACAGCAGGTTGCTTCATATTCATATTATTCACAAAGTAATTAATAAAAATATATTACGCCAGATTTCCAATATACACCCTCAACGATACCCCCTCGTCATTGCGATGAGTTCAGCGACGAAGCAATCCAGCTTAACGTACTACATACACAATGATATTTTCGGAGCACAGAAGGTCTTATGGTTTACCGCGCTGCGCTCGCAATGACAAACACAAACCAACCATAAACCACCAACAAAAGCAGAGCGGCAGAGCAAAAAATCTTAAAGGCTTAAACCTTAATCGCTTGTGCGCGCTGAACAGGGAACGAGCTATATTTTTGCGCATCAATCTGGGTAACAAAAAACACCTGTGCCAAGCGTGAGTCTTTAAGCGTTTTGCCAAAAAACTGATTGGCGGCATGGTAATGTCGACCTTCGTATAAAATCAGTGTGTTATATACATTATTAATACGCACGACCTCATCAAACATACTGTGATAGCTAGTATCCATCACCAATTGCCCTTGTTCAAAACGTTTGTCGTTTTCTTTTAAGCACCATTGGTACTTTTCTTCATCAAACGTGCTGTTGGGCTTAAATAAAGAGGTACCACCATTAAAGGGTGCATCAGGCGTTAGATACAGCACTGCCGCAAACACGGTGTTGGTATCGGTATGGATCACACCTTGGCCGTACTCTTCCGAAACACTTTGAAAACTAGTGGCAATTGCCCAGCGCATAAAGTCATTTTCCGCATTATGAAACAATGAAATGATTTTTTTACTGACATTTTCAAACAATGGTTTATTAATAGTAGATAAATCTTTGCTGCGACAACCAGGAAATACGTACTTAGCGTCTTTCATTTGGTGTCTAAATTGATATTTTTGATTGAGGGCAAACGTCCTGACTGCATCAGGATTTTCGTAGAAGTTTTCTACTATCGTAACTGGATATAAATTCATAAGTGCATTTTTTATTAAATGATTTAGTTGCTTAAGTATAACAAAAGCTATTAATTAAAATATTTTACCCAAAAAAAACGGCAACCTAAGTTGCCGTTTTTAACTATTACTTTTAATTTAAACAGGCTATGCCTGCATTAAACTAGAAGAATAAGATTGCACCTAAAGAAATTGTTTTTGCTTTAGCTTGTGCATCGCCACCGCCATTAAAATCAACTTCACGCTCTGATTGTGAGTACTCAGCAACCAAGTTTAGGTGTTTTGTGATTGGGTGGTAAGCACCAACAGTCCACATTGAGTCTTCAATATCATTGAATGTATCTACAGAGTTACCATCTAAAGTAGACTCACCGTATGAAACGCCCAATTTAGTACCTACACCTGGCAACACGTATGTAGCTTGTGCATACCATTGGTCTGATTCACGGTCGTTACCATTTGCGTCAAAACCACCTTGCAATTGTAAAGTTTGACCAATACCATCACCTTGACCGTAATAACCAGTTAAACCAAAACCAGCAACGTTTACAGTAGTACCAATGTCCCATGCTGTTGCACGGTCATCACCATTAACACCACCAGGACCTAAATCAACAACTTTTTGTGTAATAGCTGATGCCCAAACTTTACCAGCAACATCACCAGTCCACTCGTACGAAACTTTACCTTCGTAAGCGGTTTCGCCACCAGCACGATTACCTGTACCTAATGCATCTAACTGTGGATTTTTAGGAAAATCACCGCTTGCATCAGAATTCCAACCTTGTGTTAAACCTACTGTGAAGCTCAAACCATTGAAATTTGGTGATGAGTAAGCGACTTGTGATTTCCAGTCAGCATACATATAGCCAGAACCGATACGGCCTAAAGTGGTAGTGTTACCAGCCAATGAACCAGCACCTGAACCAACACCTAATAATGTCATGTCGTTTAAGATAGCGTCAGAAGCGTAGATACCTAAATCTTTACCTAGTTTGATAGAACCCCATGAAGCATCACCAAATGTTAAGAATGCTTGACGGTTTTCTTGTTGTGAACCTTGACGACCAGCTGCTACAGTTGATGCACCTGGATTGATGCTGATTGTGAAACCAACATCTAAATCGTTTTGACGTGTTTTACCAGATACTGATAAGTAATTTGGTAGCAAACCTGTTGTGATGTTTGCTGATGCGTCAGCATTACCATCACCTAAACCTAATGGACCTGTACCAGCACCAGTGTCACCGCTAAATGTTGTACGAGTGTAGTAAGCGTTAACCACGCCACCAATGTCTAATGTCCAATCGCCAGCTGGAATCATGATGCCAGCGTTTGCGCTTGAAGCGGCAGCTAATAAAGCTGAAGCAACTGCTAAACTTAATTTTGTTTTCATTCGAATCTCCAAAAATTGTTTCTTAAAGTTTATTACTAATACAACCCTTATTTGCTAGCTTTTTAGTGTTGCTAAAAACAAGAATGTTCGTTAATTCACTTTATCAATAAATGCATATTTAAATTGTCATTTATCTACAAGGTGATAACAGTATGCCAAAGGAGTGAAGAATGAGGCAAGGATGTTAAGCGATGTAAACAGCATAAAGCATGAATTGTTGCAATTAAACAACATATTTATTAGCTAATTGGCTTAATAGGTGTGTTTTGTTCAGCGAAGACTAAAGAATAAATCATAGAATTGCAGGCCGCTCAGCGTGTTTCTGAATATAAATGCAGACTGTTTTTGCAGATTTTTTATTGGACTACCGCGCGCTACGCGCTCGCAGTGACCGGCTTAAGTCATTGCGAGGAACGAAGTGATGCGGCAATCCATCTTTTAAACTTTAACAAATCTACTATGCTTCATAACGTCCAGTGCTACATTTGATTAAATGTATTCTTCTACCAAAAATAAGCGGCGATGTTCACGGATAGCAAAACGGTCCGTCATGCCAGCAATATAATCGGCCACCGCTCTGGCTTTGTCCTCTTTGGCGGCTAACTGGTGTTCAGTTGGCATCAGGTTGGTATCTTGTATAAAGGCTTGAAACAGCTCTAGAATAATACGCATGGCCTTGGTGCTCATGCGATTCACTTTATAGTGATGATACAAATGCTGCCTTAAGAATTGTTTGAGTTGTTGGTTTTTTGCGGTGACGCCTGGGCTAAAGCCAATCAAATACGGCGCTAAACGAATATCATCAATTGTGCTGGGGTTTAAAGCGTGAATATTATGTGTGCTGGTTTCGCATAAATCGACCACCAGGGCGTTAATCATACGGCGTATGGTTTCGTGCACCAAACGTTTATCTTCTAAACCTGTATATTTGGCTTTCACAATCGCCATGTTTTCTGCAAACAAATCAATCTCTTGTAATTGCTCTATGGTGATGAGCTGCGAGCGCAAGCCATCATCGACATCGTGATTGTTATAGGCAATTTCATCAGCAAAGTTGGTGACTTGCGCTTCTAAGCTAGGGCTGTGTTTATTAAGAAAGCGCTCGCCGACGTCGCCCAATATTTTTGCATTTTTGATGGAGCAGTGTTTTAAGATGCCTTCGCGCAATTCAAAGGTCAGATTCAAGCCATCAAAGTCAGCGTAGCGTTTTTCTAGTTTATCTACCACGCGTAACGATTGCAGATTATGCTCAAACCCGCCGAAATCGCGCATGCAGGCATTTAATGCATCTTGCCCGGCATGACCAAATGGGGTGTGACCCAAATCATGCGCCAATGCGATAGCTTCGGTTAAATCTTCGTGTAAGTTCAACACACGGGCAATTCCGCGTGCCAGTTGCGCCACTTCTAGGCTATGGGTGAGGCGGGTACGAAATAAATCGCCTTCATGATTCACAAAGACTTGCGTCTTATATTCTAAGCGTCGAAAAGCCGTGGAGTGAATGATGCGGTCGCGGTCACGCTGAAAATCATTACGCACTTGCAAGCCGTTCACCAATTGGGAAGCAGGCTCTGCTACTTTGCGGCCTTTAGAATATTGCGGATTAGCTGCGTAATCGGCCAACATATTAAGCGATTGCCTCTAAGGTTTGCTGCAATGCTTGTTGATCGTAATCGCCGGTAATCACTGCCTTGCCGATGGCTTTTTGTAACACTAGGCGAATTTTGCCATCGGCTACTTTCTTATCTAGCTGCATGAGGTCTATATATTGCGTTGCGCTAAATTTGGGCGGCTGTAACGGCAACTTAGCGGCTGTAAATAATGCGTGCATACGGTTTACATCGCTATGACTAAGCCAACCTAAGCGCTGAGACAAATCAGCTGCTAGCATGGTGCCGGCTGCCACCGCCTCACCATGCAGCCAAACGCCATAACCCATGCCGTTTTCTATGGCGTGACCAAAGGTGTGACCTAGATTCAGTAATGCACGCTCGCCAGTTTCATGCTCATCCGCCGCCACCACTTCGGCTTTGTT
>DASWSZ010000232.1:0-6382 GCA_036402395.1 Methylophilus sp. | reverse complement strand
TAAGCGCGCGCTAAACCCAGACTTTGTGCTCAATAAACCGCAGTTTCAAGGTGCCAGCATTTTGCTCACGCGTGAGAATTTTGGTTGTGGTTCTAGTCGTGAGCATGCGCCGTGGGCGCTAGAGGATTATGGTTTCCGTGCCATTATCGCGCCCAGCTATGCCGATATTTTCTTTAATAATTGCTTTAAAAATGGGGTATTGCCGATTATTTTGAGCGATGCCATTGTGGATGCTTTGTTTAAGGCAGTGGAAGCCAATGTTGGTTATCAATTGACCATTGATTTGGCAGCGCAAACAGTAAGCACGCCAGATGGTCAAAGTTATAGTTTTGAAGTGGACGCGGTGCGCAAGCATAACTTGTTACATGGTTTAGATGACATTGGTTTAACGCTACAACATGTAGAGGCCATTAAAACATTTGAAGCTAAACATCAGGCATCACAGCCTTGGTTATTCTAAATATTAGGAAAATAAAGCATGAAAATAGCAGTATTGCCGGGGGATGGCATAGGACCAGAAATCGTCGCGCAAGCGGTCAACGTATTAAAAGGCTTAAATCTTAAGTTAGACCTGACCGAAGCGCCCATAGGCGGCGCGGGTTATGAAGCGTTTGGCGATCCATTGCCAGACAGTACCTTGCAATTAGCCAAAGACGCAGATGCGGTATTGCTAGGCGCGGTGGGTGACTGGAAATATGACAAGTTGGAGCGTCATTTGCGTCCGGAACGTGGCTTGCTGCGTATCCGCAAAGAGCTAAATTTATTTGCGAATTTGCGCCCAGCTTTGCTCTATCCTGAACTGGCGTCCGCTTCTACACTCAAACCTGAAGTGGTGTCGGGTTTAGATTTAATGATTATTCGTGAGTTGACCGGCGATATTTACTTTGGTCAGCCACGTGGTATTTCTACGCTTGAAAATGGTGAGCGAGAAGGCATCAACACCATGCGCTATAACGAGACTGAAATTAAACGCATTGGCCGCGTGGCGTTTGAAATAGCCATGAAGCGTAATAAAAAGGTGTGCTCTGTTGATAAAGCCAACGTGTTGGAAACCACAGAATTATGGCGTCAAGTGATGATTGAATTGTCTACCGACTATCCAGAAGTGGAGTTGAGCCACATGTATGTGGATAACGCAGCCATGCAACTCATACGCGCACCGAAACAGTTCGATGTGATGGTCACTGGCAATATTTTTGGCGACATTCTGTCTGACGAGGCGTCAATGCTGACCGGCTCGATCGGCATGCTGCCATCAGCATCACTGGACGCTAACAATAAAGGCATGTATGAGCCCAGCCATGGCTCAGCGCCAGACATTGCCGGCAAAAATATCGCTAATCCCTTAGCGACTATTTTGTCGGTGGCCATGATGTTGCGTTATACCTTTAACGATGAAGCCAATGCAATACGTGTGGAAAATGCTGTGAAAAAAGCATTGGCACAAGGCTTTAGAACAGCTGATATTTGGACAGAAGGTACGCAAAAAGTGAGCTGTTCCGAAATGGGCGCAGCAGTCGTTGCTGTACTATAAATTTATTCATCACAGCGATTTTAGGAAACGTTTAAAAGCAAGCATTTGTTTTTAAATATATTTCTGCTATTTACTAGGTATTTAAGTTTCTTAATCTTGATGTCTTTGTAGTTAAAAGTTTTTTTGGAAGAATGAACATGTTAAAAGTTGGGTTTGTAGGTTGGCGCGGTATGGTGGGTTCGGTACTGATGCAGCGCATGATGCAGGAAAATGATTTTGCCGACATTGCGCCGCAATTCTTTACCACTTCTCAAGCCGGTGGCGCTGCGCCTAGTATTGGCAAAGACTCGCCTGCGCTTAAAGATGCCAGAAACATTGCTGAACTCAAACACATGGACGTCATCGTGTCTTGCCAAGGCGGCGATTACACTTCTGAAGTATTTCTACCGTTGCGTCAAGCTGGCTGGACTGGCCACTGGATAGACGCGGCTTCAACCTTGCGTATGGAAAAAGATTCAGTCATCGTGCTCGATCCGGTCAATATGGACGTGATTAAAAACGCTTTAGCCGCGGGCGGTAAAGATTGGATAGGTGGTAATTGTACGGTTTCATTGATGTTGATGGCGCTCAATGGCTTATTTAAAGCCAACTTGGTGGAGTGGGCGACTTCCATGACTTATCAAGCCGCGTCGGGTGCAGGTGCGCAGAATATGCGCGAGCTGATTAAACAAATGGGTGTGGTCAATCAATCGGTCAGTGCTTTGCTGGCAGACCCAGCCTCGGCCATTCTCGATATTGATAAAACCGTGGCGGACAGCATACGTGCTGACAGTTTCCCAACCCCCCATTTTGGTGTGCCATTGGCGGGCAGCTTGATTCCTTGGATAGACAAAGATTTGGGTAATGGTCAAAGTAAAGAAGAGTGGAAGGGTGGCGTTGAAACCAATAAAATTTTGGGTCTCGAAGCCAATCCTATCGTCATTGACGGCCTATGCGTGCGCATAGGCGCAATGCGCTGTCACTCACAAGCGTTAACCATCAAGTTAACTCAAAATGTACCGTTAGATGAAATTAACCACATGTTGGCGGAAGCGAATCCGTGGGCTAAAGTCATTCCTAATGAGCGCGATATTAGTATGCGCGAATTGACCCCGGCTAAAGTCACCGGCACTTTGATTACGCCAGTCGGTCGTTTACGCAAGCTGGCGATGGGCGATGATTACCTATCTGCATTTACCGTCGGTGACCAGTTGTTGTGGGGTGCGGCAGAGCCGTTGCGTCGTATGTTGCGTATTTTGGTGGAAGCGCAATAACGCTTAATAGGCGTCAGTTGTTAAAAAGAGACAGCGCACATTAAACATCAACATACACCACGAACATAATGTTCATTATGAGCTTGCAAGTGTAACTATTTGATGTTATTTTTGTTCTTGCAGAAATTAGGATAATCGAGGGCAGTATAGTGCATCATACAAAATCAAAATATTTGGCATTGGCGTTATGCCTAGCGATTTTCCCCACTACAACAATGGCTGCAGGCTTGGGCAAATTAAATGTAGTATCGGGATTAGGCGAACCCCTCAAAGCGGATATTGAGTTGTTGTCGGTTACCGCTGAAGAACTTGCCTCGATTAGCGCTGCCATTGCATCCAATCAAGCCTACACAGACCAAGGTATAGATAAGCCAGCGTCACACAACGACATTAAAATTCAGGTCAGCAAAAACGCCCGTGGCGCACCGATATTAAAACTTAATAGCACCCAGCCCATTACCGACGCATTTTTGGATATGCTGATCCAAGTCGATTGGTCTTCAGGCCGCTTGTTGCGAGAGTACACCTTATTATTAGATCCACCAGGCTATGCCGCTGACAGCAGTGCGCAAAGTGTTGCGGTACAATCTGCCACTACAACGCAAACCAATACCGAAGCTAATACAGCGCCCAAACGAGCCGAATCTAGTAAGTCCAATGAAGTGATTGCTAGACCAGCAAAAGATCAGCAGTCTGCTGCGCCTTTGCCGGAAATCGCCGCAGTCGATAGCACAGAACAAACACATGAAACCGTGCGTGGCGATACCTTGGCCAAAGTTGCCAGTGATATGAAGCCAGAAGGCGTCAGTTTGGAGCAGATGCTGGTTGGTTTGTATCAAGCCAATCCCAAAGCATTTGATGGCAAAAACATGAATCGTCTTAAAGTCGGTCAGATTTTGCGTGCACCAGACTATTCCGCGTTGGAATCAATATCAAAAAAATCGGCGAGCAATCAAGTGCGCGTGCATGCGGCCGACTGGAACGCTTATAAAAACAAATTAGCTGGCATCGTTGCTGATGGAGCAGCCAGTGATGAAGCACTGCCATCACAATCCAGCAGTGGCAAAGTGATGACAGCTGAAGATCAAGCGGCCCCTGTCAACACCGGTCCTAAAGATGTGGTAAAGCTATCAAGCGCTGACGCCACTGCACAAAAAGCGCTAGAAGATAAAGTCATTGCTTTGCAGGAAGAAGTGATTGCTAAAGAAAATGCGCTTAGAGATACGCAAAACAAGACTGCTGATTTACAAAAGCAAATTGCTGACATGAAGGCACTGATGGATCTGAAAAACGATACCATGGCCAGAATGCAAAATGACGCCAATGCTGCCAATCAACCTCAACCACCTGTACCAGAAGCGCCTGTGGCTGCGGCAACCGAAGCTGCAGTTATTGATACTCCAGCTGTTGACGCCTCAGCAGCCGCAGCCACAGTGGTGAAGCCTGCGAATACGCAACTAGCGGCTAACAAACCATTGAGCACGCCCGCGCCGATAGCGCAACCTTCTTTCTTATCCGAAATGATGACCAATCTGGACAGCAAAACCTTAGGTTTGGCCGGTGCAGGCTTGGCCGTATTGGTAGCGGGTTGGTTATATTTACGCAATAAACGTAGAAAAAACTTGGCCAGCTTTGAAGAGGGCATCATGACATCCGGTGGCCTCAAAGCGAACACCGTGTTCGGTAATACCGCTGGCGGCACCGTCGATACTGGTGATACTTCTTTCTTAACGGATTTTTCACAAAGCCCAACCGGTAGCATGATAGATTCGCATGACGTAGACCCGATTGCGGAAGCAGAGGTGTACATGGCCTACGGTCGTGATGCCCAAGCTGAAGAAATTTTAAAAGATGCCATCCTCAAGGAGCCTAAGCGTCATGAGCTGCATCTTAAGTTACTTGAAATTTATCAAACCAATGGCAATACCTCCGCATTTGAAACGATTTCTGGCGAGCTATACACAACCTTAGGGCCTAACGACCCAACTTGGGAAAAAGTTTCACAGCTAGGCGTTAAAATGGATCCTGATAATCCGCTATACCAAGTGGCGGCGACCGACCACGCTGCCGCTAGCGCTACAACGCAAGAAAGTTCTGCGACGGGTGGGGCTGTTGGCTATGCGGCCCCCTTGGCTAGCTCAGCATTTGCCACTACTAGTGATGCTGCAGAACAGATAGACACCACTTTATCCTTTGATGCGGACAGTCAATCAGCTGATCTGGCTGCGGATACCATAGGTCAGGCGAGTGACTTTGATTTTGGCGCCACGGACAATAGTTTGATGCCACAGGCAGAGGCGTCAGTGGCGGCCAAAGCAGAGCCTGAAGAGTCGTTTGATTTTAATATGGACGGTTTAGATTTTAATCTGGACAGCGCAGACACTGGCGACAAGTCAGCTTCGTTTGAATCTTTACCCTCGTTTGATTTGGGCTCACCTACAATCGATACAGACAATACAGCCAGTGCAGAGGTTGCGACATTTGACCTAGGTGATTTTTCTATTGACAGCTCAACAAGCGATAGCTTCACGAATGATAGCTCAGTGCCTGACAATGCAGTGAGTGCAAGCCCTTCTGGCACAGAGGACGAGGCTACAGCGCTTACACTTGATTCACCTACCATCAGTTTCGCTAGTGATAGCGGTGATAGCGGTGATAGCGGTGATAGCGGTGATAGCGGTGATAGCGGTGATAGCGGTGATAGCGGTGATAGCAATGGCTTTAATTTAAGCGATGACGCTGCGCCAGCGTTAGCCAGTGCTGAGTTACCAAGCTTAGATTTAGAGGCTGAACAAGACGCATCTGCCACAGCTGCTAGCAACAGTACTGACAATCCGTTTGATTTTGCTGAAGATACTGACTTAGGCATGACCACAGCAAAATCTACCGATTTTGATTTTAGTGATATCAGCTTAGATTTAGATGATACGCCGTCCGATGATTTTTCAGAAGAAATTGTCATGGGCGGTGTGGAGTCGCTAGGCAATGGCTTGCCCGGTAGCGAGCCAGAAGAGGTGGAGACTAAACTAGACTTGGTAATGGCTTACTTGGACATGGAAGATACCATAGGCGCGCGGGAATTATTGGAAGAAGTCATGAAAGAGGGTGGCGAAAGTCAACGTAAGCGCGCTGAGGAATTATTAGCTAAAATCGCTTAATTACTGGCCAGAGTATTCGCTTGCAAGCAAAGCCGGCTCATATCCGGCTTTTTGTTTTCCTAGCGTTTAAGTCATCATTTCATCGCTTAAACCTTGCTACATAACCTAAAATCTCGCTTCATCGCCTATAATCTAGCCATGCATGTGTTGCTAAAATTTTCGCTATTATTGGCGTTAGCCAGTGTGTTAAGTCACGTCAAATTACATGGTCTGTTGATCGTCGCTGCATTGAGTGTGATAGTCGCCTGTATGCTTAACGCACAGGTTTTATGGAAGATGCTGCGTCGCGTCAAGTGGTTGATCATCGTATTATTGACGATATATGCCTTTACTACCCCCGGCCAGTATGTAACGCATGATTTCACCACGCTATTGCCTATTTTGTTGGTGCCTAGCTTTTTGGTGCCCAGTTATGAAGGAATGGCAGCCGGTATCCA
>DASWSZ010000231.1:0-3123 GCA_036402395.1 Methylophilus sp. | reverse complement strand
TTTAGCCGTACCACGCGATGTAGAACCAGAAGTGGCCAAACTGGATGATGTTTTTTTATACACCGTTGACGATTTAGCACAAGTGGTGGCCGATGGCATGGGTAACAGGCAAGAGGCCGCGATTAACGCTGAAATGATAGTAGCAGCGCGCGTTGAGCACTTTATGCATTGGCTAAAAAAACGTGAGTCAGTGCCCACTATCAAGGCTTTGCGTGATCAAGCGGACAGTATTCGTCAAGCCGAGCTGGAAAAAGCCATTCGCGCGATACAAAAAGGTGAAGCGCCAGAAAAAGTGCTAGAAGCATTAAGCAATGCGCTGACCAATAAATTTTTACATGCGCCTAGTCACGCGCTCAACCAAGCGCAAGGCCAAGAACACAGCCATTTAGAAGCTGTACTCAGACAACTTTATAATATTAAAACTTAAAAAGCACCCCGTATGAAACCTTCCATTTTACAAAAACTCGCCAACCTGAGTGAGCGCCTAGATGAGCTTAACCGCCTCATGTCATCCGAAGACATCACCAGCAATATGGACAATTACCGCAAAATCTCGCGCGAGCATGCAGAAATCACGCCGATTGTGGAGCAATACCATCTCTACATGCAAACCGAGGCCGACATTAAAGAAGCGCATGCCATGCTGAGCGACCCGGACATGAAAGAGTTTGCGCAGGAGGAAATTGAATCTGGCAAAAAACGGCTGGAAGAAGTGGCGTTAGAACTGCAAAAATTGTTGCTGCCAAAAGACCCAAACGACGACAAAAATATTATCTTGGAAATCCGTGCTGGTACGGGTGGTGATGAATCTGGCTTGTTTGCCGGCGACTTATTCCGCATGTACTCGCGCTATGCCGAGCGCCAACGCTGGAAGGTTGAAGTACTGTCAGCGAACGAAGGTGAAGTGGGTGGCTATAAAGAGATCATCGCCAAAATTGAAGGCTATGGCGCTTACTCCAAAATGAAGTTTGAATCGGGCGGCCACCGTGTGCAGCGCGTACCGGATACCGAAACGCAAGGCCGCATCCATACCAGTGCCTGCACTGTGGCGGTGTTGCCAGAGGCGGATGAAGTTTCCGATGTGATTATTAACCCGGCCGATATTCGCATAGACACCTACCGCGCCAGTGGTGCTGGTGGTCAACATATTAATAAGACTGATTCTGCCGTGCGCATTACCCACGCCCCAACCGGCATAGTGGTGGAATGCCAAGAAGGCCGCAGCCAACACGCCAACAAAGCGCAAGCCATGATGGTGCTGGCAGCGCGCATTAAAGCCAAACAAGTGGATGAGCAGAATAGTAAAATCGCCTCCGAACGCCGCAATTTGATTGGCTCCGGCGACCGTAGTGAACGCATCCGCACCTATAACTACCCGCAAGGCCGCATTACCGATCATCGCATCAACCTAACCCTCTACAAAATTGATGCGATTACTGAAGGCGATATGGATGAACTGGTAAACGCCTTGGCGACTGAACATCAGGCGGATTTATTAGCGACATTGGGGGAAGACAACTAATCATTATCATGATTTTTTGATGTTGCAATAGTAGCCACTCGCATTAGTGATTAACGCAGCGTATGCTTGGTTATCTCGAATTCAATGAGCTACTAATGATGAATTTTGTGCAAATCAAACATTTATGGCATCAGCGCAGCTTGTTCGCCATGCGTAAGCGCATTTGTTTATGCCTTTTGTTAATCCCAATGCATGTATTAGCGATTGAATTGGAAGATTCTATTCTTCTAGTAAATGAAGGTATTGAACTTGGTGAATCCAACAAATTGACTGAAGCCATCGATAAATTTGATCAAGTCATCACCCTATTTAGCAGTTCCGACAACCCTACGCACCAACGATCGACCGCAAAGGCGTTATTGAATAAAGGGGTTGCACTTGATCAGCTGGGCCATTCTGAACAAGCCATTGATGTTTATAAGCAACTGATTACAAAAACGAACATTGCTAATGATACCGCTCTAGATATTTATATTAGCAACGCATCTTTCAATTCAGGCGTTGTATTTTCCAAACTCAATCGAAATGAAACTGCAATTACACACTACGATTTTGTGATTGATCGATTTGCGCAGGCCAGTGCACCTTCTTTACAAGAAGTACGCGCTAAATCCATGGTAAATAAGGGGGCTGTGTATAACACCTTAGGGCAACATGACAAAGCGATACAGCTGTTTGATACAGTCTATCAGCAATACCATTTAGAGAAATCGCCTCTATTACAGCACCCGCTTGCAAGCGCTTTATTTTTGAAAAGCACCTCCTTATTACGGCAGGAAAATGCCACAGAAAGCTTAGTGACGTTAGAAACACTAGTGCAGGCCTTTAGTCACTCAATCTTAATCCCCGTGAAGTTTATTGCCATCCGCGCGCTGTTACTTAAAAGCAAAATTTATGAAAAACAAAACAAAATAAATGAGGCGGTTGCCATGTGTGACCAGATTATTGAGCAGTTTGCTGCTGCGCCACAAAGTCAATTTAAGCAAATCGTCACCGAGGTTGTCAGCAGAAAGCAAAACTTATCCAAATTAACCAATTAACTGTTGCTATCATGATGCTACGCAATCATGATTAAAAAGACCTCAGTAAAAATGTACGAAATTAACGTTAAGGCTGTACTTACACAAGCTGCACAGCAGCTACAAACCCATTTAGTAAGCTCAAATTCCGCTAGCTATGAAGCACAGTTATTGCTAAAACATGTGCTGGCAGTCAATCGTGCCTGGATAATCGCCCATGCCGGCGATACCCTCACACTTGAGCAAGCGGCTACTTTTGAGACATTATTACAACGCCGCATCAATGGTGAACCGATGGCTTATATTTTGGGCGAGCGTGAGTTTTATGGCCTTAACCTAAAAGTATCTCCTGACACTTTAATCCCTAGGCCCGACACTGAAACGCTGGTAGAGGCTGCGCTCAACACTTTGCCGCATGATCAAAAATTAGCTGTGTTGGATTTGGGCACTGGCACCGGCGCAATTGCGTTGGCAATTGCAAAACATAGACCTCTTTCTCTGGTGATGGCGGTGGACTTTTCTGAAAACGCATTAGCCATTGCGCAACAAAACACACAAAATCTATCTATTGCGAATGTAACT
>DASWSZ010000230.1:0-5863 GCA_036402395.1 Methylophilus sp. | reverse complement strand
AAAATTAAATAGCCAGCGTCCTGATTGCTTAAATCACATTGTTTGCTTTGGATTTGGCGCAAGGCATCTGCTTGAGTAATTTTGACGCGCTCTGGCGTGGTGAGCGTGGCATAAAACGCTGCGGCTTTGGCCACAGTGGCGGCCGGGTCTAGTAAAAATGCAGCTTTAGCCGCTTCGCTGCCAAAGCAATAGGTTTTATCCATATACAGCGTATTGATTTCACACTTGGTGGTGATGGCACTACCATTGGCTAAGCTGGTGGCGCATTGATTGCCTAGCTCGCCAGCATAAGTTAATGTGCTTAGCAGCAGTGCTGCAATACCCGCTAAATGTTGTAAATAGCGCATGTGATTCTCCAAAATATAAGGTAATTGTCATTACTTAAGATTAGTATAAGCCTCTCACTTGCGAGCACAGTAACTTTGGTCACATAAGTATTTCGGACATAAAATATTTAATGGTGCATAGAAAGTGCTGCTACGTAAAATCATGAATCGCACATTGTTAAGCAGCTTGTGTCGACATATGCGCAATAGCCCTCGTTATGTGCTTATCTGCTAACGAATGCAGAAAACGCAAAAGAGGAGAGCAAAATGCGCTTTAAAACGTATCAAATGGTATTAGCAGGTGTGGTTTCGGCCACTGCGGCGTTACCAGCGATGGCTGAACATGAATATAACGACCGCGCCCGTGTGCTTTCTGTCACACCCCAAGTGCAACGCGTCAACACGCCAAGTCAGCAATGCCACACAGAATATGTTCGTGAAACCGTGTACGAAAGTCGTCAACGTTCTAACACTGGCGCCATTGTTGGTGGTGTGGCTGGCGGTTTGGTGGGAAGTCGTTTTGGTGGGGGTAATGGCCGTATCGTCACCGCTGCCATCGGTGCTGGGCTAGGCGCAATCGTCGGTGACCGTATTGATAATAACCGTCAACCCGTCCGTGAGTATGTTCAAGACCGCCCTGTGGAGCGCTGTACAACGGTAGACCGTTGGGATACGGTGACCACCGGTTACTTAGTGAATTATGAATACAATGGCCGTCAATACTCCACCTTGACCGACCATGACCCTGGCCGCTTTATTCCGGTGAATGTAGAAGTGCAACCGAGCGGTTATGTGACGCAAGTGGTGTACTCGCAAGGCCAAGCGTATGGCGGCAGATTTAATCACGACAACCGCTTTAATAAAGATAAGGGTCGCGGTAAAGGCCAACATAAACAACGTGACCGTCAATATTGGTAGTCTCAAGGCACTTACTATGAGTAGGTAAACATCAAGCGTTAACTACAGCTTACATGTATGAGCAGCAGCGCCAGCGATGGCGCTGTTTTTTATGGTGATTAAGTGTGAGCGAGTAAGCTGAGTTGTCTGAAATTACCCAAGGCTGATTCTATTGGCATTGGGCTGCTTAAATAAAAACCTTGGCCATAATCCACACCCATCTTTTTCAGTAATTTCATGGTGTCTGCGCATTCTACAAACTCGGCGATGGTTTTAATTTTCATGGCTTCGGCAATGCTTTGGATGGATTGCGCCATGGCAAAATCAATTTTGTTGCGGGTAATGTCACGCACAAAGCCGCCATCCATTTTTAAAAAGTCGACTGGCAGGTTTTTTAGGTAAGCAAATGATGACATGCCACTACCAAAGTCATCCAGCAGAAATTTACAGCCAATCACATTTAAATTTTCCATCAGCGAAATGGTATTGGCTAGATTAATAATGGCGGAAGTCTCAGTAATCTCAAAACAAACTTTGGTCGGTGGTACGCCAAACATGGCAAATTCATCTTTAATAAAGCCCAGCAAGCCTTTGTCGCTGAGTGACATGCCAGATAAATTAATGGTCAATAAAAAGTCATGCTGCTCATTGGTATTAATCAGCTGGTTGTATAGCGAAAAGGTTTTGTGGATGACCCAGCGGTCAATCTTGGGCATTAAGTGGTAGCGCTCGGCGGCAGGGATAAACGCCATGGGTAAAATAATCGAGCCATCGACATCAATTTTACGAATCAGGATTTCATAGAAAATATTATTATTGTCATCTTGCAGCGGCAAAATGGGCTGGCAATATAAGCAGAAACGGTCTTCATCGATGGCCGAGTTAATACGCGCTACCCATTCCATTTCGACATGCCGCTTGGCCAAGTCATCATCATGATGCTGAAATAAATGCACCTGATTGCGGCCATTGTCTTTGGCGGCGTAACAGGCGGCATCGGCTCGGCTGGTGATGTCCCCCAAATCTTGCATATCGGTAGTGATTTCTGCCATGCCTATACTCACGCCAATTTTAAACATGCGTTTGTCATGTACAAATCTAAAGTCTTCCACCATGGCGCGCATTTCTTCGGCTATGCGCAGCGCATTTTCTAAATCACAATTGGTTAGCAGTAAACCAAACTCATCCCCACCCAAGCGGCCAAAAGTATCTTCATCACGCACACGCTGGCTGAGAATTAAACTGATTTGCCGCAGTAACTCGTCACCCGCGCGATGGCCGCAGGTATCATTAACGATTTTAAATTGGTCTAAATCCATATAGCAAAAGATATGCTGGGCGTTTCTGGCTTTGACATCGTTTAATGAAATGGTCAGTCTGCGTTCAAATTCCTGACGATTCACTAAGCCTGTGAGCGAGTCATGCTGGGCTTGATGACGCAACATACGGGTGGCGTCATGTACTTTGTCTTGCAGATTGTCGTGCGCCAGTTGTATATGGTTGGCCATATTGTTTAGGCCCAGTTGCAAGGTCTTAATTTCCCCGGCGGCGTCTTCATCCACCCGCAAGTTGAGGTGACCTGCACCCAAGGTCTTAACCGATTCTGCCATGGCAATAATCGGATCGGTAATGCTGCGGCCCAGTCGGTACGCCAAAAAGCTGCTGGTGATAAAGCCTATTAAACCTAACAGCAAGCTTTTCCAGATCATGGAGGTTTTGGTAGCTTTGATTTGCTCTTTGCTTAAGCCCACATAGACACGACCTATGGTTTGTGTGTTGTTCAGGTCGGCATGCAGCATATTGTTAGAGCCGTCATAAAAATCGTTGATTTCCACCACGTTACGCATAATCGGCGCCGCCGTCACAATAAAATCGGCATTGCTCATTTCATGCGTACTCAGTTTATCGCCGCTATCGGTATCGACTGCTAGCGGTAGTTTGCCACTGGAGACCAATGCGTTACCGCCGCTGTCTTTAATCAAAATAGACACCACATCGCTCTCACGCGACACCGTGTCTTGAATCAGCGTTTGCAAAAAAGCAATATTGCCTGACAGCACGCCATATTCACTGGCCGGTGCAATTTGTGTAGCAATAATCCTGGCGCGGTCGCTCAGCGATTCATTGAGGGTGCTGACACTTTTAGAGATGGAATAGGTAGTGAGAAAAATGGTAATGACGAAAGTAGGCACTACGGTCAATAGCATCATTCTTGCTTTAATGCCAAGCTTGTTAAAAAAGCTCATTTTTCGTCTCTTAACATTTGCTGATAGATTATTTCATCTTTAGGAATGACTATATTAAGCGATTTTGCCACTTGCCGATTAATCTGTATGGAGAATTGTGCGGGCGCTCTGGCAGAGGGCAGCGTTACTTTATCGCTAGGCAGTTGTTCTATGATGTTAGAGATTTCAGACGCAAACTGTTTGGGGCTGGTAAACACCGCAGCAATTGCACCTGATTTGGCATACGATTGAGAAAACCCTATGACTGGGGATTGATGGCGATAGCTAGTGAGTAAAATGGTTTGTGCCGTCTCCTTGGTATAAATGAGCGGGTCTGGAATTGCCAATAGGATTTGCTTATCCTGCATCAGCGCTTCAAGGCTGCTTTGCAGTTCGCTTTCTTTGTTAATCAAGCGAATATTCACCGTCATATTGAATTTTTTAGCGGCGTCTTGTAAGTCGTTGCTTTGAAATTGCGACACCGCACCCAGCAAGGTGCCGATAGAAGTATTGTTCGGGAACAGTACTTTAATCAGTGACAATTGACGCGTGAACGGTTGATCTAAATACACTGCAGAAAAGCGGCTAGGGCTACGTTTGCTTTCCGCCAATATGGATTCATAGTTGGTTTTAGGCACCAGCGCACCTAGGATAGGCGTGCTCTCGCCTAAATTACTGGCGTAGGCCAAGGCTTGCGTACCCACTGCCACCAATAAAGTATCTTTAGGAATGTTAATGGATAAGCCGCTATCAATTTTAGACAGATTGACTTTGATGCCTTTGTCTTGATTTAACTCGCCCTTGAGCTGCATGACAAACTGGTTTACTGCGGGTGAGTCGTTGGTGGTCAGTATCGTGACATTGTCCCAGGCATGGGCATTGCCAGAGACCAATCCCAATGCACAGCCTAGCCATAACAGCCTGCTGTACTTTGTGATTGCTCGCCCTAATAGCAATGGTTGCTCTAGTGTCCGTCGCCATAGCGTGTGTTTATCAAAATACTGCATTAACATCCGAGTTTAAAAATCCAATCTTACGTTCATGACCGCGCGTCTACGCAAAATGTTGTAGCGCGCAAATTCTTCTTCATGCCTATCGGTGATGTTTTGTACATTGAGCGACACTTCACCATCATAGGCATCCAACTTAAAGCGCTTAGCCACACGCGCATCAAAGCGGTGATTGCTATCTAACTCAGTACCATCGCCTAGTGCTCTTACATGGGAGTTGTAGTAACCGGCAAAACTGGCATCCCAGCTAGGGTTAAAGCGGTGAGTCAGTAGAAAGCTAGAAATATCTCTCGGTGTTGCATCCATTACATCGTCTATATCACTGCGATTGACATTGTTAGGCAGGTTTTTAATATGGGCATAATTGACCATTAGCTTGGTACCGGGTGTTAGTGAGAGCTGAATTTGGGTTTCGAAGCCTTGTGTCTCAATAGAACCGCGATTACGGAAGGTACCGACTTCGCTATTTGCCAGAATGGTATCCGGTGGTGTGACAAAATTTTCGTTTTCAACGTCAGAAATAAAGTTACTGATGATGTCGCGAAAGAATTTAGCATCAATAGATAAGCGATCCCATTTCGCCACATAGCCTAATTCCCTTGATTGAATTTTCTCTGGCTTTAAATTGCCTTCGTTAAAAAAACGTTGAAATAAGAATTGCTGTGGAAACACCGTGGATATGCGTAGACCACCACGGAATTTTTCTTCTAAATAACTAGGCGTGCGAAACGCTTCAGAATAGCCTATACGTAGTGTCTGATTGGGCGTCACATGCACATTCATACTGGCTCTCGGTGAAAAGTCAGTATTAGTAAAGTCGTTATGCTCTAGCATAAAGCCGCCATTTAAGGTCAGCTTAGGGTGGAGGTCGTATTGGGCTTGGGCAAATAATCGGGTTAAATCAAAGTTTTGTGTTTTATTGCTGCCTATCCAAAAAGGGGAGTACAGATTGTCTCGCCGAATACTGCCGCCCACTGCGTATTGAAAATCATCCGACAAGCGCGCCGATAGTTGTGTTTCTAAATCGTAGCGATCGAAACGATACGGGTTTCTAAACGTTTGCACACTGGGAAAAATCGGCAAAGGCAAGGCTGCTGTGGGTACTACGTCATCACTATTGTCGCGGGTATGAAACGCTTGCACGTAAAAGTCATATTTGGGACTCAGGTGCATATTCCATTTCACCAACTCAAAATGGTTACTGATGCCATGCGTTCTTGGCATAAAAATAAAAGCATCAGGTGCGTCGTCACCTTCTTGCCGTTTGCCTTCAGCATAGCCTAGCTGAAAATCAATATCATGCATGTCTGACAATTTTAAATTGGCACGTGCATTAATGAGGTTGGTGCGCTTAAAATCAGAGCGATTATCTAAACCATTATCCTCGCGATAGCCTGCACTGACG
>DASWSZ010000229.1:0-8372 GCA_036402395.1 Methylophilus sp. | reverse complement strand
CTCCGCACATTGACGACTGAACATGTTGCCGTCCATGTCGATAAAAATGGCTTCGCCTGGCTCTACATCACGTAATAGTTTAAAGCCTAGCACATCCAACGCTACGCTTTCAGACGCGACAATATACTCTACGCCTTTGTCTGTATCTTGCTTGCCGATGACTAAAGGGCGAATACCATGCGGATCACGAAACGCTAACAAGCCGAAGTTAGCAATCATAGCCACCACTGCGTAAGCACCTTTGCAACGTCTATGCACACCGGCTACTGCATCAAATGCCATATCGGTATTCAGCAAGGCATTACGTGAGGTTTTTTCAATCTCATGCGCCAATACGTTAAGCAGCACTTCGGAGTCAGAATTGGTATTGATATGACGCAAATCTTGTCTGAACATCTCAGATTTCAACTGCTCAGAATTGGTTAAATTACCATTGTGGCCAAGCACAATGCCAAATGGCGAGTTGACATAAAACGGTTGCGCTTCAGCAGCACTGGACGAACCAGCGGTAGGATAGCGTACATGCGCAATGCCCGCATTGCCAACCAAACTGCGCATATGGCGGGTTTGAAACACATCTTTCACCAAGCCGTTATTTTTGTGCATGTGAAAAGTATTGCCATCACAAGTGACAATCCCAGCGGCATCTTGCCCGCGGTGTTGCAGCACCAACAGCCCATCATACAACAACTGATTGACTGGATTTTTGCCGACAATACCAATAATTCCGCACATGGTGAATCCTTAACTAACTTAGTTGAATATAAACACGCGTTTCCATCTGCACACTAGTCATAACTGACATGTGTGGCCAAAGCGTCTGGCAGCCAAGGCAGCATAGCCTTCACCAACGCTTCTAGCGGCGCACTAAACATGGCATTGGTCCAACGTTCATCTTTAGGGATGTGTGTCATACCTGCCAATAACACCAGCACGGCTACCACCACTACCCCTCGAACCAGACCGAATAAACCACCAAATAAACGGTTAACGCCACCTAAACCAATTTTCTTTAGTACGCCGGATAAGGCGATAGAACATAAACTGGATAACAATACAACGGCAAGAAACAAAATGACAAAAGCCGCCAGCATTTTCAACTGATCGCTGGGGATATCTTGCGGTAACAATGGCACCAATTCAGTGGCATAGGTTCTAGCAGTATAAAACGCCAGCAACCAACCCAACAAAGGGACTATTTCTCTTACCGCACCGCGCATCAAACTAATGAACACGGACACCCCAATAATCACCAATACAGCATAATCAAAAGCCGTCATAGGGACGCATACCTCTCACTTACTGGTCTCTCACTCGCTACCTTAAGCTTATTGACTGACCACCATGCCCGTTAAGCCAGCCTCTTTAATTTTTTGCAAGGCCAACGCGGCATCATTACGGCTAGTAAACACCTGTGTCTTCAGGCGTATCTTTTCACCTTTAGGGGTGCTGACTTTTTCAGTTTTAGAGGTGTAACCAATACTGGTTAGTTTGGCCTGTAATTGTTTCACATTATTCGGGTCAGAAAATACACCAACTTGCACAAAAAATCGGCTCTGCTCTGCTGTAGGCTTGGCCTCTAACTTTGGTGTTTCTTTCAGCAGAGAGGCTTTTTTAGGGCTCACAGCTTCGGGCTGAACAGGCTTATCTGCTTCTGGCTTAGTAGCTTGCTCAGCTTGCACTGTGGGTTCGGCTGGCTTAGAAATCACAACCGCTGGTGAAGACGGCTCACTAGAGACCACATTAGAATCAAAGTCATTGGGCGTAGGCTGTGACGTTTCCATCTGAGGCGCTTCAATCTTAGGTAAACCAGATTCATCAGTGATGGTGATTTCCACTTGTTCTTGTGGCGCAATGGCGGTTCTATCTTTAAGCAAAATAGGCAGCAAAATCACCATCAACAACACAAGCGCGATGGCGCCTACTAAACGCCGACGCGCTTTCTTTTTCAGACTTAGCTCAATCTCTGCCGCTGATTCTTTTTGCATGTCTTAAAGCCTTATCCCGCTGATATACATTGATTGAAATACTAATAGCTAGTGATGACGCCTTTTAACTGAGGCCAATAATCGAGTATGGTTGCCACAGTAAAGAAGGATCCAAAGACGATGATTTTATCATTTTTTGCTGCTTTTTTATAGCTAGAAGCAAAAGCATCTTCTACTGCTTCATAACAATAAATGGGGCTAGTCACGCCGTTTGCAAGCAGCAAGCTATGCAGTTGTGCCACACTGGCAGCTCTGCTATGTTGAATTTCAGCGATATGCCATTCATCTATTTGCGCATGCAGGGTCTGCACAACGCGTGCGATATCTTTGTCAGCCAGCATGGCAAATACGGCAAGCACACGCCCTTGGCTAGACAACTTATTTAGGTTGCTTGATAGCGACGCAGCCGCATGCGGATTATGCGCAACATCGACAATCACATCCGGTTGCTGGTGTAAATACTGAAAACGTCCTGTCAACTCTACCTTTGACAAGGCCATCAGCATCACACTAGCGCTAACTGGTAACTGTTTAGCTAGCATGCGCACAGCAAACAGCACAGAGGCGGCATTATGCATTTGAAAGTCGCCCACCAAAGATAAGCCAGATAATGTTAACTCACCGAAGTGATCGGCATAATGCCAATCACCTTGCTGTTGATACACGCGATAGTCTCGCTGGGCGCATTTTAAATCTGCACCTATTTTTTGGGCATAGGCAATTAAACTATGGGGTGGCGCATGGTCTCCACAAATAGCTACTTGCTGGGCACGGTACACACCGGCTTTTTCAACCGCTATCTTCTCACGCGTGTCACCCAAAAACTCCATATGGTCTAAATCAACATTGGTGACAATGGCACAATCAGCATCAAAAATATTGACCGCATCTAAACGTCCGCCTAAGCCGACTTCTAAAATCAACACCTCTAACTTGGCTTGCATAAAATGCCACATGGCCGCCAGCGTGCCCATCTCAAAATAGGTCAGCTCAACGTCGCCGCGGGCAGCTTCCACCGCCTCAAACGCCAAACACAGCGCAGCATCGGCTATGTCTTGTTGGTTGATGCGCACACGTTCTTGATAGCGCACCAGATGCGGTGAGGTATAGGTGCCCACTTGATAGCCTGCGTCGACATAAATCTGCGTCAACATGGCACAGGAGGACCCTTTGCCGTTGGTACCAGCTACAGTAATGATACGTAGTTTGGGTGATGTAGGGACTGGCAGTAAGCCTAGGCGTGCAGCCACAATTGAGACGCGTTCCAAACCCATGGCGATGGACTTAGGATGCAATGCCTCAATATACCTAAGCCACTCATCGACCGTTTTGGGCTTGGTCAAAGTCATGTGGGGCTTAAGCGGCTTTAGGTACTTTTAATAAAATAGACAACATGCTAAATAAGCGGTCGCGCATTTCTCGCCTGTCCATAATCAGGTCAATCGCACCATGCGCCAATAGAAACTCAGCACGCTGAAAGCCTTCCGGTAAGGTTTCACGTACGGTTTGCTCAATCACCCGCGGACCGGCAAAGCCAATCAGAGCATTGGGCTCGGCAATGATGATATCGCCCAACATGGCAAAACTGGCGGATACGCCACCCATGGTTGGGTCAGTCAAGATAGAAATATAGGGCAGCTTAGCTTCGGCCAGCTTGGTCAATGCCGCGCTGGTTTTCGCCATTTGCATCAAAGACAGCAAGCCTTCTTGCATGCGTGCGCCACCGCTGGCCGATACGCAAATAAACGCACATTTGCGCTCAATCGCTGCTTGCACGCCGCGCACAAAGCGCTCGCCCACCACAGCGCCCATCGAGCCACCCATAAACTTAAATTCAAACACAGCGGCCACTACCGGCAAGCCTTGAATCGTACCTTGCATCACTATCAGCGCGTCTTTCTCGCCTACTTCTTTTTGTGCTGCCTTCATTCTGTCGGCGTAACTTTTACTGTCTTTAAACTTTAATGCATCTACTGGCGAGACTTCCGCCCCAATTTCAGCACGATTTTCCGGGTCTAATAATGCGCTCAATCGCGCGCGGGCGCCGATGCGATTATGGTGACCACATTTTGGGCAGACTTCTACGTTACTTTCTAAATCAGAACGATACAACACGGTCTGACAAGAATCACATTTACTCCAGAGCCCTTCTGGCACGTTACGTTTTTGCACCGCACCCACGGCACGTTGAATTTTTTGCGGTATTTTATCTAACCAACTCATGGCGACTCCCAGCGATTTTTAATAATAATTATGCAGCGTCTATGGCTGTGCGCAATTCTTGCATGAGCTTGCTCACATTTTCAATCAGATTGTCTTCAGTCGATGCCTCAATCGCCAACACCATGCGGCTACCGACCACGATAGCATCTGCAATTACGGCAACGTTTTTGGCAGTGGCGGCATCTTTCACACCAAAACCCACACCTATGGGCAGGTCGGTCATGGTACGAATTTCCGCCACACGTGTTTTAACTTCTTCAATATCTAAATTAGCCGCACCAGTCACCCCCTTTAGCGACACATAATACAGAAAGCCGGTGGCTTGTTGCACGATTAATTGTGTTCTGCTGGCTTCTGTTGTGGGTGACAGTAAAAAGATACTGTCCATACCAGCGGCAGACAATGCTTGGCTAAACTTAGCACACTCTTCTGGCGGGTAATCCACTGTGAGTACGCCATCTACACCTGAGGCCTTAGCCAAGGCCGTAAACTTCTCCAAGCCCATCGCCTCAATTGGATTAGCGTAACCCATGAGTATGATAGGGGTCTTGTCATCGGTTAATCTAAACTCTTTGACCAACTCCATCACCTTGCGTAGCCCAACTTTATGCACCAATGCGCGCTCACTGGCACGCTGGATCACAGGACCATCCGCCATCGGGTCAGAAAACGGCACGCCCAGTTCTATCATATCTGCACCAGTATTGACTAAAGCATGCATTAGTTGCACCGTGAATTTAGGGTGCGGATCGCCAGCCGTAATATAAGGCACTAAGGCTTTTTTATGATTAGATTTGAGGGCTTGGAAAGTAGATTGAATACGCGACATAAAGTTAAGCTAGAAATGAGTCCAATATAAAATTCAGCTAGAAGTTATTCCAACAAGTCTGAAGAAAGCTGGAAATTGTAAAGGGTAAGGC
The DNA here is from genome assembly GCA_036402395.1 of Methylophilus sp. Classification (GTDB taxonomy): domain Bacteria; phylum Pseudomonadota; class Gammaproteobacteria; order Burkholderiales; family Methylophilaceae; genus Methylophilus. Next base: position 3,241 of record DASWSZ010000229.1, on the reverse strand, counting down.
TAATCTTAAAAGGCAAAGCGCTAAATAGTACTAGGCGCGAGAAAAAAATAGATATGCCGCATATTACGTATATGCAAGTGTTTATTTTTTTTGAAGCAACACAGTAATATGACGCGGTTTGCATTTTACAAAGTGATGTTGGCAAGTTTGGCTACGGTATTAATATCTTTATCGCCACGACCAGACAAATTGACCAAAATGACTTGATCTGGGCGCATGGTTTTGGCCATTTTTTCTGCATGTGCTAAGGCATGGCTAGATTCTAAGGCTGGGATGATGCCTTCGGTGCGGCATAAGTTATGAAACGCTGCCATCGCTTCATCATCCGTAATCGCCACATATTCAGCGCGTTTGATATCTTTTAACCAAGCGTGTTCTGGCCCTACACCTGGATAATCCAAACCAGCTGACACTGAATGCGTTTCAATGATATTACCATCTTCATCTTGCATTAAATAAGTGCGGTTGCCGTGTAGCACACCGACTGGACTATTGGCTGTCAATGGAGCAGCGTGCATGCCCGTTTCAAGCCCATGACCCGCCGCTTCTACGCCGATTAAACGCACATTCGGCACATCAATATATGGGTAGAAAATACCCATGGCGTTTGAGCCACCGCCTACACACGCGACTACCGCATCCGGTTGGCGCCCTAACATCTCTTGCATTTGGATTTTGGCTTCAACGCCAATGACTGCTTGAAAATCACGCACCATCATCGGGTATGGATGCGGGCCTGCAACGGTGCCAATAATATAAAACGTGCTTTCAATGTTGGTCACCCAATCACGCATGGCTTCATTGAGCGCATCTTTAAGCGTTTTAGAGCCACTTTCAACTGGTACTACCGTTGCGCCCAGCAACTTCATTCTAAATACATTGGGGGCTTGACGCTTGACGTCCTCTGAACCCATATACACCACGCACTCCAAACCCAACCGCGCGGCAATGGTAGCAGTCGCCACACCATGTTGACCGGCACCGGTTTCGGCAATCACACGGGGTTTACCCATACGTTTAGCCAATAAGGCCTGCCCTATGGTGTTATTGACTTTGTGCGCGCCGGTGTGGTTTAAGTCTTCGCGTTTCAGATAGATTTGTGCTCCGCCTATTTTATCCGATAAGCGTTTAGCATGATAAATCGGGCTAGGACGACCCACAAAGTGTTTTAAATCATAGGCAAACTCAGCTAAAAATGTTGGATCATGACGGTACTTCTCGTACATCAAGCGTAGTTCTTCTAGCGCCTCAACCAAGGTCTCTGCCACAAAAATACCACCAAATTGCCCAAAATGACCACCTTCATCTGGCATGTCATACACTTGCATGATTTAACTCCAAGACTAAATTCTAAAAGCCTAATTACTATATTGATTGACTACACGCATGAAGGCGGCGATTTTACTGTCATCTTTAATGCCTTTGCTTAGTTCTACCCCGCCACTGACATCAACCGCGTATGGATTCACTGCATCAATCGCTAAACCCACATTATCTGGCGTTAAGCCACCGGCCAAAATCACCGGCTTATTCAAGTTGCTTGGAATAAGCTTCCAATCAAACGTTAATCCAGTACCGCCTACTGCGGCCTCTGAATAAGCATCTAGTAAGAGTGCTTGCGCGTGCTTAAATTCCGTGGCGTATTGTAACAAATTTGTGTCAGGTTTAACGCGTATCGCCTTGTAGTAAGGCATATTAATTTGTTCACATTCCGCCGCCGTTTCATCACCATGAAACTGCACGCAGTCCAATCTTACTTGCGCTAGCACTTGTTGGATATAAGCAGTACCTGCATTAACAAACAGCCCTACAGTGGTTACAAAAGGCGGCAAATTAGCAACAATCGCCTGCGCCTGCGCAATACTGACATTTCTGGGGCTAGGCGCATAAAACACCAACCCTATGGCATCAGCGCCATATTTAACCACTGCCAGCGCATCTTCAACGCGGGTAATGCCGCAAATTTTTACTCTGGTACGCAATCAGTTTCTCGCTAGAAAGTTAATAGTGGACAAATTAAAGTTGAATAAGGTTAACGTAAACTTACACTGATGTCACAGTATTTTGCGCGTCACACTATGTTAAGGCTTACAGCAAGCTCAAACGACGCTGCGTTTCAGGTAAACCAAAATGGGCTGGATACTGAACACCACTTAAATACAGCCCATTCGGCGAAAAGGTAGGTGGCGATTTGGTTCTGTCACGTGCGCTTAATAACGCTTGCATGCTGGCGGCTGTTTGTTTGCCAGCGCCTATATAGACCAAAGCCCCTATCATATTGCGCACTTGATGTTGTAAGAAGGCGTTGGCAGAAAAATCAAATACCAAATAATCAGCCGTTTTTTCTACGGTAGCTACCGCCATGGTTCTAATAGGAGATTTGGCTTGGCACTCGCTGGCTCTAAACGCACTAAAATCATGCTCACCACGTAAATAGGTAATCGCCTGTTGCATATGATTGATATTTAACGGCAAATGATACCAACCTACTCTGTCATACTGAATGGCAGGCGCGATGGGTTGATTGGCTAATACATATTGATAGCTACGCTGGCTGGCAGAAAATCTGGCATGAAAGTCATCTAACACCTCTCGCGCCCATAACACACGTACGGCACTGGGTAAAAACGCGTTGACACCGCGCACCCAAGCCGACAGTGGACGCACGCTATCAGTGTCAAAATGCACCACTTGCATCAGCGCATGTACGCCAGTATCGGTGCGCCCTGCAGCATGTACGCGCACGGCATGCCCAGCAATGGCATGTAATGCTAGCTCAAGCGCATCTTGCACACCGCCTTTATTAGGCTGGCTTTGCCATCCGCAAAAGCTTGCGCCATTGTATTCCAACCCTAGAGCAACACGCATAGTTAAATGATCCATAGCATGGCTATCGCCATCAAAATGGCGATTATCCATCGCTTATCCAGCTCAGTTAGTGGGATTAACTGTATTGTCACATGCTGCGGATCTGCTATCTCTCGCTGCTCAGCTGCTTGTATTGCATCTAATTGCATCTGATCGATCTGTGAAAAGGCTTGCATCATACTCCTACGGCCACCTTGTGCGCGCACTGCGAGATTGGATTCAACATAATGTAGCGTTAACCACAGACGCGCAGCGAATGTTTCTGGCGCAAAACCCAAGCGGCGCAAAGGCAATAGGCATTGATATAAACCCGCCATTAAACAACTGGTGGACGTAGTACTCATTAATACGGATAAACCAGCTACCATGGTGA
>DASWSZ010000228.1:0-6237 GCA_036402395.1 Methylophilus sp. | reverse complement strand
CTAATTTAAAAACCGAAACACAAAACCTACATGTAAGAGTGATGCCGCATGTTAGCGACTCACTGTCGCTAGCGGCACTTGCTGGCGGCCCGATTGTAGGGGCAGCGGCGTTTGTTGCACAAAAGCTACTGAAAGATCCGTTAAATAAAATTGCCTCTAGTGAATACCGGATTACAGGCACATGGGATAAGCCACAAGAGGTAGAATCTAAGTAATAAAACCGCCAGCAACCTATCTAGTTACGTCACCTTTAATCACTCAAAAAGCCAGCTCAATATGGAATCAAAATCTAAAGCAAAAGTAAAAGCCAACAACAACGATGCCATTGTGAAAGTGGCCGCCATACAAATGGCCTCCAGTCCACAAGTGTCTTCTAATTTAATAGAAGCCAAACGCTTGATACAACTGGCGGCCAAACAAGGCGCAAAAATTGTCGTGCTGCCCGAGTACTTTTGCATTATGGGGACGAAAGAATTTGATAAAGTGGCGGTGCGCGAAAAACCAAACGACGGCCCCATCCAGAAGTTTTTAGCAAAAACCGCCAAAGAGTGCAAAATTTGGATTATCGGTGGCACAGTACCCATGGTAAGTAATTTCCCGAACAAAGTCAGAAACAGCTGTTTGGTCTATAACGACAAGGGCGAACAGGTGGCGCGCTACGACAAAATTCATTTATTTGGCCTAGACTTAGGCACTGAGCATTACCATGAAGAAGATACCATAGAGTCGGGCGATCAGATTGTCACAGTGGACACGCCTTATGGCAGGATTGGTTTGTCAGTCTGTTACGATTTACGCTTTCCAGAACTGTACCGCGCCATGGGTGAAGTCGACATGATCGTGGTGCCTTCTGCTTTTACCGAAACCACGGGCAAAGCACACTGGGAAACCTTAATACGCGCGCGCGCCATTGAAAATCTGGCTTATGTGGTGGCGTCGTCACAAGGCGGCTACCATTTGTCGGGCCGCGAAACGCATGGCAACAGCATGATAGTTGACCCATGGGGCGTGGTGCTAGACCGTTTGCCGCGCGGCTCCGGCATTGTCATTGCCAATATTAACCGTAGCTATCTAAAAAGCTTGCGTACAAGTCTACCCGCCCTTAAACATAAAACCATTAAGCATGTCTAGTGGCAAGCCACTGCATGGTCACGCTGGCGTGTGACGATATACTTAACTCATGACTATCATGAGCAAGGCCTGCGTATTTACGCAAGCCGCTAGTCAGGTAGACTATGCTATAGTCAATGACTAATTAATTAAAAGCCGCCCAATTAAAAGACCCTATGAACAGCCTAATCGCCCACAGCCATTTTGATATTGCTCAACAAGTGTTACTCAAGCCTTCTGGCTTGGATGCCACGGTGCTACAAACGGTGCTCAGTCAAATGATGTCGCATCAAGTAGATTATGCTGACTTGTATTTTCAGTATAGCCGTAGCGAATCGTGGGGCTTAGAAGAAGGCCAAGTAAAGTCTGGCAGCTTTAGTATAGACCAAGGCGTAGGCGTACGCGCCGTGAGTGGCGAAAAAACAGCTTTTGCCTACTCTGATGATATCCATTTGCCTGCGTTAGAAGAAGCCGCCAATGCCACCAAATCGATCGCAGCGCTAGGCTTGGCACAATCGGCCAAAACTATCATCACCCGCAACAGCCCACAACTCTATTTACCGCAAGACCCGATTGCCAGCTTAAGTGCAGATGCCAAAGTCAAATTATTAGAGCGTTTAGAGCAGTTTGCCAAAAAAATGGACCCCAGAGTCAGCCAAGTCATGGCGTCGATTGCGGGTGAATATGAAGTGGTAATGGTGGCGCGCAGTGATGGTGTAATGGCAGCGGATGTGCGTCCTTTGGTACGTATTTCGGTGCAAGTAATCGCCGAACATAATGGCCGCCGCGAACAAGGCTCATCCGGTGGTGGCGGTCGCTTTGATTACAGTTACTTTACTGATGAAGTGTTGCAAGATTATGCGCAAAAAGCCGTGCATCAAGCCTTAGTCAACTTAGATGCACGCCCTGCCCCCGCTGGCAGCATGACAGTGGTGCTAGGTGCTGGCTGGCCTGGCATTTTATTGCATGAGGCGATAGGTCATGGCTTAGAGGGTGACTTTAACCGCAAAGGCAGCTCGGCTTTCTCCAATATGATAGGCAAACAAGTGGCGGCCAAAGGTATCACTATTGTGGATGACGGCACCATTGCGGATAGGCGTGGGTCGCTCAGCATGGATGATGAAGGCAACCCAACCAACAGAACGGTGCTGATAGAAGATGGTATTTTGCGCGGCTATATCCAAGACACACTCAACGCGCGCCTGATGGATATGCCAGTGACTGGCAATGCGCGGCGTGAAAGCTATGCGCATATCCCCATGCCGCGCATGACCAATACATACATGATGAATGGCGATAAATCTCCAGAGGAAATCATTAAATCGGTGAAAAAAGGCTTATATGCGGCCAATTTTGGTGGTGGTCAAGTGGACATTACCAGCGGCAAATTTGTGTTTAGCGCAGCCGAAGCCTATATGATAGAAGATGGTCAAATTACGTATCCAGTTAAAGGCGCCACACTGATTGGTAACGGCCCGGATGTATTAACCCGCGTCAGTATGATAGGAAACGACATGGCTTTGGATAGTGGCGTCGGCACTTGCGGCAAAGAAGGGCAAAGTGTGCCGGTCGGCGTGGGCCAACCTACTCTTAAAATCGAAGGGTTGACAGTGGGTGGTACCGTTTAATATGATGTAACGATGCGGATCAAAAGTCCTCATATCGACATCAGCAATGACTTTACCCAAGGAGCTTCAAGTATGGCCACCACCCCAGCAAAAAAAACCAGCACCAAGACAGCAGCGAGTGAAACTGCCGCCTCTAAAAAAACCAAAGCAGCCGCCAGTACTGCTGAAAAGAAATCGGCAGCCGCAAAACCAGCTACCGCCAAAAAAGTAGCCAACCCTAAAGCCACTAAAAGTGGCAGTGTCAGTAGTTTTGAGCGTTATAAAATGATAGAAGTGGCCGCTTATTACTTGGCTGAAAAAAATGGTTTTGCCGGTAGCTCTGTGGAGTATTGGACACAAGCAGAACAAGCCTTTGACGCAAGTTAAATCCAGAAAAATTTAAATACAGCGAGAAAATTAAGTTCGAAAATTGAGTATTAAGTAATACAAGCAAAAAAGGCGCTATTAGCGCCTTTTTTTATTCCTGCTTTAAAGCTGTGTAATTACTTCAAAACACGGTTACGGTATTCACCAGTACGTGTATCAATCTCAATTTTGTCACCTTGTGCCACAAACAACGGCACTGGAATCTCAAAGCCTGAAGCCAGTTTAGCGGGTTTCATCACTTTACCAGAGGTGTCACCTTTAACTGCAGGCTCGGTGTAAGTCACTTCACGCACCACTGTAGTTGGCAACTCGACAGAAATCGCTTTACCTTCGTAAAAACGAATATCTACTGGCATGCCATCTTCAATAAACGGTAGCGCGTCTTCCATAAACTCAGCATCGACATCGTACTGGTTATATTCTGCATCCATAAACACGTAGGTTGGATCAGCAAAATAAGAGTAAGTCGCCTCTTTTTTCTCCAGCACAATCACGTCAAACTTGTCACCCGCACCATAAATGGTTTCGCTAGGCGCTTCGGTTAACAAGTTTTTAAATTTCATTTTGACAACAGCTGTGCTGCGGCCAGATTTGTTGTATTCGGCCTTTACGACCACTAATGGTACGCCATCGACCATAATCACGTTACCGGCGCGTAGTTCTTGAGCTGTTTTCATGTGGATTGCCTGCTTTGAATAGGGTTTAAATTAAACCGCGCATTATACCTTAACTAAATTTTATTGCAAAAAATCACTAACTTAGCGGCCAAATCGGCTTGTTCAGCTAAACCTGCTGCGGCACGCTGTGTTACCTGATGTATCGCCGTTAATTGAGTCAGATACGCTTGCCAATCAAGCGGCACTTGGCTCTGCTGCAACCACATATGGTGCAGTTGCCTTACCACATGTTGAACATCCGGCGTTGCCTGCTGATAAAACACATCAATAAACGCATCCAGCTTTTGTAGGTGGGTATTTTCTTGTTGCCAATACGGTTGCCAGATAAAGGGTTTGCTCGCCCAAATGGCGCGCACCCAACTGTCTTCACCACGCACAAAATTCACGTCGCAAGCAGCCAGCAGTTGATCATAATCATGTTGGCTTAAAAATGGCAGCACATGAATATGCAAATTGCCAAGTTGCAACACATCACCAATATTCAGTTTATCACGTCCAAAATAAGTGGCAATTTTTGGCACAATACGGGAGGCTGGCACATAACAGTGTGTGGTTTGCTGCGATTGCGCCATGGCATCAAGTAACGCCACAATAGGCGCATGCGGGTAGCAAAATAATGACACTTTAAGCGCATCAGTGGTGGTAATGTGCAGCGACTGCCAAAATGCATCTTGCTGACTTTTGTTATGTATAAGTAATTGATTATTTTTAATTATTTCACTTTCCCGCAGCAAGCCACCAGTGGCTGCAGCAAAGCCGGGGAAGTAAAAATAACGCGTCAGCCCTTGCGCTTGTGGTGAAGGCCGTGCATGAAAGTCTGCCACCCATGGCTCGGCAGACAAATAGTCTAAATTCACCCACTTGGATTTTTGTTGTGCCATGGCCGCTAAATACACAGTGGGCAAGCCACAGGCAAAAGTTTCAATCACCACCTCTGCCGCATTGCTAAAGTCTGCCTCTTTAACCCAGTGCATGATAGTGACAGCTTCAATCACTTGCTTAAACTGATTAAGTTGCAGCGACGGGATAAGTGTTTGCGCCACCTTGAAATCGTCAATCCACAAGCGAACTTCGAGTGCATGCTCCGTTTGCAGTTGCCGTGCCAAGCGCCAACATACGCCAATATCGCCGAAGTTATCAACGATTTTGCAGAAAATGTCGCAAGTCTGTTTCACAGCAAATCAATATTAAATTGCTTTAAAAACAAAGCAAAGCCATAAAACAGCGCGATAGTGAATGCGATACTTGCCAATAAGCCTAGCCAAAAACCCAGCTTTTGCATCGCATAAGGCAGCATTAAAAACATCGGCAACGTGGGCAACACATACCAAAAGGTATAGCTGGCTTGGCTGGCAATTTTAACTACACTTTGCTGTTCCAACTGCATCCAAATCAAAGCCAGCACACTGACCAGCGGCAACGCAGCCACTAAACCACCCAATTGTGGATTACGTTTGGCTAACTCAGAAATCACCACCACGACCAGCGCAGTCACACTATATTTAACGACTAGGTAAAACATGGTTGCCCCCATTGATGCACATCATCGCCGCTATTGTAATGCAGCGATGATGGCAAAAGTTAAACCAATAACGGTGCAACAAATGCAAAAAACACACCCACCATAAAGATGGCTAATGACAGCCAATACACCCGTAACGCTGTTTTGCGCGCGTGAGTACACACTGCAGCCAGTTGTGGGTCTGCCGGGCAAGGGGCGTTACGCGCCTGCCACTGAAAATAGCCAGCTATCGCCAACATCGCTGCCGCTAAGCCAAACACTAAGGGTTTATGCTCGCTAATCCAAATCAATTGCGGAAAATGCGCCACCAAACTGACCAATGTAGCCGCCGAGCCAATGGCGACCAAGGTGGCAGGCAAAGCACAGCAAATCAGCGTAGAGCCACTGGTAAACAGTGATAATAAGTTGGCACGCTTAGCTACTTTAACGGCTGATAAATCAGCCTCGGTTTTTGCGCTTGCTTGCATTATTTCACCTCTTTGTTAGCTTCTAAAGCTGCCTTAATATGCACCACCGGATGCTCAGACATCTCGATAGACGTCACTTCATAACCGGCGTCTTTAATAATCGCTTTAACTTTGTCGTTGGATAAGGTTTGGCCCTCTTTAAGCTCCACCGCCACCACGCGCTGTTTGAGGTTGACATAGACATCTTGCGTTTGGCTTAAAGCCCGCATTTTCTTTTCTATGCCCTGTGCACAAAATGCACACACCATGCCATTGACATTGGCTTGTATGGTTTGCGTGGCGAAGACGCTGCTACTGAATAAAGTGGTGAGAGCTGCAAAAATAATCATAAATTTGTTCATGATGGTTTCCTAAAATAATTTGAGATTTAAAAGATATACATAAAATTAAAGCGCGGTTCGCGTGAATTATTGACGCCGGCTTCTACAAAAAAGCGTTTATTAATCAAGCGCAACATCGGCGTCACT
>DASWSZ010000227.1:0-5209 GCA_036402395.1 Methylophilus sp. | reverse complement strand
TGCGAGGAACGTGAGTGACGCGGCAATCTAGTAGTTTAATTTTTTAACACCAGTACTGAACAGTTTGGCCATTAAGCTAGCTTAATTATTGGGCTCATTAACTACTAGCTTGTTATCACGCATCTCACTCGAGCGCCCAATATGCGTGATAAACGTACTCACCGACTGTTACATAAACGTTACAAAGTGACACAAAATGTAAAAAAGTGACACTTTTTGTCATCTAAACCAGGAATTGACAGGGAAATACCCCGCTATTTAAGCATTCAATCTGCTAAATTAGGTTGAAGCAATATTATTAACGACCAAAATAAAAATAAATTTAATATTAAATACAGCCACTTACCAAATTTTAGTTAAAACTTGGCACACGCGTTGCTATTAGCTTTACAAGCACTAGTATTAACAAGCTCTACTCTGAACACCATAGTGCGTAGCTAAACCCTTAATTTAAACACTGGAGAATAAAGCATGATGAAACAAGCACAAAAAGGTTTTACATTAATTGAGTTAATGATCGTGGTTGCGATTATCGGTATTTTGGCTGCGATTGCATTACCACAATATCAAACCTACACACAAAAATCACGTGACAGCGCATGCTTATCTGAAGCTACTGGCATTGCCAGAGGCGTGGCAGCAGCGATCGCTAACAATGATGTAGAGCTTCTACCAATTGCAACTCTGCAAGCCTGCGCTACATTAACACCAACCACTGCTTATAGAGCTACAGCAGGCACTGTTGGTACACTACCTGCTTCAGGTGCTACTCTAGCTGGCACGATTTTGAGAGGTTCTGGCAAAGCTGTAACTTGCTCAGTTGACACTGGTAACTGTTCACTAAGCTAAGCTAAGCTAAGCTAAGCTAAGCTTTTAATTTTATTAAAAAGAGACCAATGGTCTCTTTTTTTATATTCATAAGATTTGTAATTGCGACAATTTATGTTAACTTGAATTAAATAATTAAATACCGTGCTCTCAAAGATGTTAAATAACTTACCATTCAAGATACTTTATACGCTCATAATTTTAACCTACGTTAGCCTTGTAACCTTATTACCCAGCTTACATTTTTTGCCAAAAACCATCGTTTGGTTTCATGATGGTCAACGTTTAATTGAAATTTTGCTACTTATACTGATATTGGTGTTTCAATCTTTATCGCATAAAAGTATCCCTTACAAAACCAATTTAAGTACGCAACTTAGTTATGCGCTTTACCTACTATTAATACTTTCAATCATATCAGCAGCATTATCAGTCTCACCTAGGCATGCGTTTTTAGAAGTCAGTACATTTATAGCCCTATGTTTTTTATCGCTATTCGTCGCTAATCTATATATAAGTAGTCGTGATACTTTTATTCGCTATTTCATATATGCATTGTGGTTAGCCATTGGTTTTTACCTAGTTTCTTTTTACTCTGGGTATTTAGCGGCATTTATATCAAAAAAACCTCTACAGTGGCCTTCACCATTCACAGGGTTTACAAATATTAGAGGGTTTAATCAATATCAACTTTGGACTATCGGTCTAATTTGCCTGCCACTTTTGAACAACAGTTTAAAAATCACTAACCTAACTAAAACTCTTGCTCATCTAATGATTACTTTATGGTGGACATTACTTTTTTACTCAGCCTCAAGAGGGGCTCTTATTGCATGGTTTTTAGGACTCACACTCACTGTCATCACTTTTCGAAGTTATGCTGTGCCATTTATGAAGCTACAATTTTTTTATGCTATCGCAGGCGTGCTTAGTTATTTGTTCTTATTTAAAATTCTACCTGCACTTAACCATTCAGTTTTGGTGACAGCGACAGTCATCAGAGATACTATGAACGATCGATTAGGATTGTGGAATCAAGCCATTTCACTCATAAAAATATCGCCACTGTTTGGCGTTGGCCCTATGCATTTTGCTTGGAATAACGAGACTTTCGCTCATCCTCACAACAGCATTTTACAATTTTCTTCCGAATGGGGTTTGCTTGCCAGCATTACTTTACAAGTCACTTTCTTGTATGCAGCTTATTACTGGTTAAAAAAATTTAATCGAAACCAGTTGAAGTCTTTAAGTATAGGGGACAGTAATTTAGTGATTGTGCTATTTTTCACTGTTGTGGCTAACTTCGCTTACTCAATGGTAGACGGTGTGATAGTAACCCCATTAAGCCAAGTGTTAATGTTTACTATTGTTGGAATTATTATAGGACAGTATTGCCATCAATCTGAATCCATTATGTTATCCAAACATTACTTTAGAAATACTCTTGCAGTATTGACTGCAGTTGTATTGGCTTGGTCATCGCTACCAGAGATTTTACGTGCTATAAATGGGCAAGAAAAAGGATTCTCAATTGGTCATACTGCAATTGGCCCTCGCTTTTGGAGAGAAGTTCAATAATGTCATTTTTGCTAAAAAATTGGATCACAATTTTATGTTAGCAAAACTTAAAGTTGATAATGCTAATGGTGTAACTGCTTGTGTTATTTGGCTGCACGGCCTAGGCGCTGATGGCAACGATTTTGCAACTTTGGTGCAAGCACTCAACCTACAGCATATCCGTTTTATTTTGCCGCACGCACCCTACCAAAAAGTCACGCTGAATAATGGCTATGAAATGCGTGCTTGGTATGATATCTACAGCTTAGACAGAGACAGTCAGCAAGACGATGCCGGTATTAGAAAAACCCAAACCTCTATTGAAGCATTGATTCAACAACAAATTGATGCTGGTATTCCGCCTAATCGCATTGCTTTGGCGGGCTTTTCGCAGGGCGGTGCCATTGCGCTGCATACTGCCTTGCGTTACCCGCAACGCTTGGCCGGTGTGTTGGCGCTATCTACTTACTTGCCATTAAAAAATACATTAGCGGCTGAAAAGCATGGCGCCAACCAAAACACGCCCATCTTTATAGCGCATGGCAGTTTTGACGAAGTGATTAGCATAGACACTTGCTTAGCCTCTCGCCAATTACTGACTGAACAAGGCTACACCGTTGATTGGCACGAATACGCCATGGCGCACGCGGTGCATCCTGATGAAGTAGACGATATTCGCCAATTTTTATTGCGTATTTTGCCCAATTAAATTTGTTTGTGCGACGATAAACCACGCAAGTCTGGTGAGTTTTGCTAAAATCATGCATCGCGTATTTTTAGCATACGCCTAAACCACTATGACAAAAAAAACGCAAGCCACCTACGAATCCGCCATCACAGAATTGGAATCCATTATTAATCAAATGGAATCCGGTCAGTTGCCGTTGGAACAATCGCTTAGCGCCTACAAACGCGGTGCGGAGTTGATTAAGCTTTGCCAACAATCACTGACTGAAGCTGAGCAGCAAGTGCGCATCCTCAATGAAAATGGTGTACTTAAGCCGTTTGAAGCTACTGCCTAATTATCCTAATGATTACAATCAGCTACGCATGATGATAGACACCCCTTTAACGTTTGCGCATTGGGCTAGCCAGCAGCAAGCGCGCATTGAAACGGTGTTAGCGCAACACCTACCTAGCGAATCCACCATGCCTAGCAAGCTGCACCAAGCCATGCGTTATGCGGTGCTAGGTGGCGGCAAACGTGTGCGTGCTTTATTGGCGTATGCGGCGGGTGAGTTTTGCGGTGCCAACATTGAAGCTGTTGATGCTCCCGCAGCGGCGGTTGAACTTATCCATGCCTTTTCTTTGGTGCATGACGATATGCCGTGCATGGATGATGACGATTTACGTCGCGGTAAGCCTTCTACCCATAAACAATTTGATGATGCCACCGCCCTGCTGACTGGCGATGCCTTACAAAGCTTGGCATTTGAGTTGTTGGCGCAGCCAGATTTTGCCGTAGACCCTGCACAAAAAGTGCAGATGCTGCATATACTGGCATTAGCGACTGGCTCGCGTGGCATGGCCGGCGGCCAATCGATAGACTTAGAAAGCACGGGCATTAAGCTAGACCGCCACGCGCTTGAAACTATGCATCAACATAAAACCGGTGCACTCATACGCGCGGCTGCCTTGTTGGGCTTATACAGCGCACCTAGCGTAGACCCGCAAAAGCTACAAGCGCTAGAAACCTATGCTGCTAGCATAGGGCTGGCGTTTCAAGTCATAGACGATATTTTGGATACTGAAGCCGATACTGCAACCTTGGGTAAAACCGCGGGCAAAGATGCTGAAGCCAATAAATCAACCTATGTCACATTATTAGGTTTGAAAGAATCCAAACAGTTGGCCAAAGAATTACATGCCCGTGCACTAGCAGCACTTGCACCTTTTGGCGCGGAAGCCGAGCAATTGCGCGGCTTAGCGCACTTTATTACGCAGCGTCAATTTTAAGACACCCGCCCATGACCACGCCATTACTTGATTCCATACTATCGCCTAGCGATTTACGATTGTTGGATAGAACGCAATTGGTGACGCTGGCCGCAGAGCTGCGGACATTTTTAGTAGAGAGCGTTGCCAAAACTGGCGGCCATTTGGCCTCTAACCTAGGGGTGGTAGAGCTTACCATTGCGCTGCACTACGTGTTCAATACGCCGGATGACCGCTTGGTATGGGACGTAGGCCATCAAACTTATCCGCATAAAATTATGACAGGTCGTAGACTGGCCATGCAAAATCTACGCACAACCAATGGCATTGCTGGCTTTCCACGCCGGGTAGAAAGTGTTTATGACACGTTTGGTACGGGCCACTCCAGCACCTCTATTTCAGCAGCGTTAGGCATGGCCATTGCTGCCAAGCAAGCCGAATCGGAACGGCGCACGGTGGCGATTATTGGTGATGGCGCCATGACTGCAGGCATGGCGTTTGAGGCGCTGAATAATGCTGGCGACATGGACGCTAATATGCTGGTCATCCTCAATGACAACGACATGAGCATTTCCAAAAACGTAGGTGCGCTCAACAATTACTTAGCGCGGCTTTTGTCTGGCCGTTTTTATGACAGCGTGCGGCAAAGTGGCAAAAAAATGCTGGAAGCGATTCCGCCGGTCAAAGAGTTTGCCAGACGTGCCGAAGAACATGCTAAAGGCATGGTCACACCCGGTACGTTGTTCGAGGAATTTGGCTTTAACTATATAGGCCCGATTGATGGCCATGATTTACCTGCCCTGTTAGACACACTGAGTAATATCCGCGAGCTGAAAGGCATGCAGTTTTTGCACGTGGTGACGCAAAAAGGTAAAGGCTTTTTACCGGC
>DASWSZ010000226.1:0-16779 GCA_036402395.1 Methylophilus sp. | reverse complement strand
GTTAGCAGCTTGTGAGCCAAATTTTCTAACAATATGATAATGCGTATCTACAAGTTTTCTGACGAATGAATCCAGTTGTGTCGGTTGCTGAGTAATAATGTAAATATCAAAACCGTGATGACGATGTGTGGCCAACCTTGATACATATTCAGGTGGAGTTTGTGCATTGGGTCTAAGTGGAAATGTTTGCCAAGCTTCATCCAAAACGATAATTGAACCTTCAGGGCAATCAATCCATTTTTTTGGGTCATCGAGCGCATGCCATTGTAAGTTTAAGTCTTTGATATTGTGATAATAAACTGGGCGATTAGATTTAATACGCAGCTTTTCAACGGTATCAAGTGAATAGACGCCCTTACCATGACCAGGCAAACCAGTAATTAAATTAATGGCCATTACTTAATCACCGTTTTAGTAATCGAACCACCAGTAAGACCAGAGATAACATTGCGCGCAATAATTGCAGAAAACGTAACATTTATGCACTTTCCTATATTCAACATATTAAGAGCAGCGTTAACTTCTTGATAACCGCTCGATAATAAATATGAAACAGCTTGTGTCTGAAAAAATGAGATTGCTATATCTAAACCTTGGTAAGTGATATAACCAATGCCAAGAGCGACCAATACACGTCCGACCAATGAACCAGCAATTGAACCAAGCCCACCAAGTAAGCCCATTAAAAATAATGGCATTATCTAACCCCCACTATACGAGCAGCATTAATATAAGCACCTGCTAATAACATAGTGCCAAGAATTTCCATGACAAAATTGATTTTAGAAAATGGCAAAGTAATAGAACCGCCGCGAGGCATAGAAATAACTTTATCTTGAAATGAGCCACCACCAATATTAGCGCCCTCTTCCACCATGCCAGCAATATCTACTGTTTCACGATTTTCGTTGTTAGCTGGATTATTAGCACCGTCCGTACCGTTAACCATTGATTCGCCAAGCTGGGTTAATGGAGTTTCATCCTCAAACAATTGGCAGTTACGATTGTGTTGTTCTCTTGCTTGTGCGCATTGGATAGCGTCACCTTCACATGTGAAATTTGTTACACATGAACCACCAAATGCACTCTCGCCTTTTTCTTCTTCGCTGTCACAGATTTTAGCCAATGGGTTGGATTGGCAATAGCTTTCTGCGTCTTTGGTTTCAGTAGTTTGAGTTGAAGTGCCGTTAGCGTTCTGTGTAGTGGTAGTGGTAGTTACTGTGTCACCTTCACGTGTAGATTGTGTAGATTCTTGAGTTTGAGTTGTTGTGCTGCCAGTCGTTGAAGTTGTGGTCTTTTGGTCGTACTGAGATTCAGTTGAAGGAGCGGCACCAGTTGAATTTTTTGGTAAGCAAACAGTTTGCCCATTGACTTGACCATAAGATTGACCAGCTTTTAAGCAATCGTATTCAGGTGTATTTGGTGGGGGTTCGGCAGTTGCTGGACTACAAGACAAACCTGTATAAACACCTTGGCACCATGTTGCGCCGACGATTGGTCCTTGGTCTTTAAAGGTTAAACAAAAAGTTGATTTTACTTGACATGAGCCTGTGCAAAATAAAGAGGTCTGTGACGCC
The DNA here is from genome assembly GCA_036402395.1 of Methylophilus sp. Classification (GTDB taxonomy): domain Bacteria; phylum Pseudomonadota; class Gammaproteobacteria; order Burkholderiales; family Methylophilaceae; genus Methylophilus. The sequence continues at coordinate 15,202 of DASWSZ010000226.1, read as the reverse complement.
ATTTTAAAATCACCTGCATTAATGCCTTTGAGAGGGTCGCAAGCGTCAGGTGTATAACAAACATGATTTTTAGTATCCATTTTTTGAGGTGGTGTGCAGTCTGTTTTTCTATCGTATGCAATGACAACCGATGATGTTAATGGCGCTTGAGGTGGTATACCTGTCATTACGCAGTTTCCAGCTTGACCGTTAGTTGTGTCGGTAATTGGTGGTTCAGTGTAAGACTTTAAACTATATGGAGTAGCGCCACCGAAACCAAGATTTTGACGATAAACAGCATCATTACAAGCGGCCGCACCATTTGAAAATTTTAGTGCAGGTGAATAGTTTGTTGACCTGTAGTTATAACGATATTCAGCAAATGTATTTGTTGAAAATATTGAAATAATTAAAAACGTTATGCTGAGAATATAAGCCATGCGCCACCAAGTAATGCAATTAGTACAAATAAGCCCATGACAACCCCTAGATAAAAAGGGCTAATCAGTCAATTAATTAGCCCGATGTTTGAAATGTATTAAAGTGCAGCAGCAGCCCATTTATACAGTTTTACGCCTACTTTTACGATGATTACAGCAGCGCCAATTAAGGCAACAGCAGCAGCAGCCAAACCGATTTCAGTAACAGCAGCAGATACGTCAACAGCAGCCATGGCTGGAGCTGATAAGGCTAATGTAGATAAACCTAAACCAATTTTTTGAAACTTAGTCATTTGTATTCTCGCTTTCAGTGTGAGAGTTTAAAGAAGAAATAGCGGCACGAAATGTAAACGCTACTGCCCAAACGAGGATTATCGCAGCCCCGATTTCAGACGCTTGTTCAGGATTAATATTGAAAATATCAGCCTGTAATTCTGTAGGACTAACCAATATTGCTGTGCATGTGGTGTAGTCGGTTGGTTGAGGGTTTGAAACCTCATACCCTGTAGTTATTTGTGTGAGGCATTGCATTAAATATCGCAGTCCAAACAAAATTTATTTATTAATTGAAAATTGACTTTAGGATAAAATTTTTGTACTTTTTTAAGTGCAGCCGCGTAAGAATCTGCGACCTCAACAGCAACATCGCCTACTTCGCCTTTTTCATTTATCGCTTTAAAGTGATATTCGGTTAAAGACATAAATTGCCCCTTAAAACAAAAACATCATCAAGCCGATTCCACAATTGATAGTCACCCTTGACGCCTAAAAAATCGGCAACTGATATAACCTCTTGCATGGCAGTAAAAAAATTACCACCATTTAATGTGGTTGATTGGATTGGTTGCTTTTGTTCGTTAACTGGTGGAATACCTAGTGAACGCGCATAACGCCTAGTGCCAAGCACCCTATTTTCTTCAAAAGATTTTGAAATGTACTTAGTGAGGTATTGAACAATTAAGGCAGTTTGGTGTTGTTCTGTTAAACCTGAAAAGCGGCGTTTGTGGTATCTAACATCGACCTGCCCTTTTGTGTTTGAGCCTGAATCGTGAGGTGTGCCACCAAGTGCAACATACCAACAAGCACGTAATAGATTTAAATCTTGTTTGCCATGACAAGCAATGTGCATGTGATATGCACCTCTATCTTGCATTTCAGGCACACCAACATAGTGGTATTCACGTCTTTCAGTACGTTGATGTAATACTCCATCAATAAGGTTTTTTTCTCTTACAAGCCGTATAAATCTAGTAAATAAAGAAAGAAATTCTGTTCTATCAGTGATGTTTTCGCGTGTTGTTAATGTGAGCATATGGTCAGCATTGATTTGGCGTGCAGCATGGTGAACAGATTGTTTTGCGCGGCGAATAGCACGTTCTGAATTCTCAGCGTCTTTTGCTTCCCTTTCATCATCCGTCAATGTTTTACTGTGTAATGTCATAGTTCCATGGAAAGCATCATTATGTAGCTTTGGTATTCTGTGTTTAATCTTTGTCATCACCATATCAATGGTGTTATTTGCAAAAGTTTTAATCTTTAATTTATATTCGTAAGGACTATTAATGTCATTTATTGACAAGTCACTAAAAGGGTCTAAAATTAAATCCATGTTGTTAATCACCTCGATTGGTTAACAAATAAAAAGCCCAGATATTTGATAGATATTTGGGCTTTTGCTTTTATTGCGGTTTAACTGGTGTTAATTTGTTGATTGCTAGTTCAATACGACCATTGGCACCAGCTCGACAAGTTGTTGCAGCATCATAAACACCACCTTGTTTATATGACTCCAACTCTTCTTTTGTAGCGTATACAGGGATATTTCCAGCGATTTTGGATTCAGCTACAAAGACTTGAAAAGTACGACGAAACCACGGCTCACCACGTGCGTTTTTACCTTCTTGCATTTCACCAATGTCTAAAACTTGAACTCGCATATTAATCACCTTTATATTTATTTGACCCTAAGAGATATTAAGCACATACACGGGGTCTAATTGCGTGTAGTGAGATATTGAAAACGATAGTAATATCGATTTCGAAAGTTGTCAAGGATTTCAATAGTAGTAATATCGATACTTATCGAAAAGAGGTAAGCGGATGAAATACTTTATTGCAGTGGCTATAGGTATTGGTTTAGTAATGATGCTAACTGTGGGCAGATATGAAGCTTCACAACACATTACAAACAATGCGATTACTGGTTTAAATGAACAGTCAATTAGAATTCAAGAAAAAGCACGGCAGAATGCAGCAGAGTCCAGACTAGCAGCTTATAAAGCAGAAAAAGTGAAAGTATTCGTTAAAGGCAGAGATGCAAAAACGTGTATGAAAATATTAAAAACAGAAGTACTAGATAATCAAGTAATTGAATGCAACAAGAGTAGATATGTTGAATTAAGACGTGATGAAGTTGAGCAATTTAAAAAGGATAACGAACTATGACTATGACTTATGAATTCATTCAAATTGCAAAAGCAAAAAATAAACTTACAAGTGATTATGCAGTAGCGAAGCTTTTGGGGGTTACGCCACAGAAATTAAGTAATTGGAAAAAAGGTGAAAGCGAAGCAAACTCAACACATACACTAAAAATACTGCAATTAGCTGGAATAAGCGTAGACGATGCCCTAAGACGTATAGAAGGAGGATTTGCGAGCGTGTCACTGTTAACAGTGACAGGAATAACTGCAACCGCCCTTACCTACTGGAACTCGATTGCAGCTAGTTTGTATATTATGTTAAATTGAAGCTACATCTTCATGGCTGGTAATAGCATTATTGATACTTGCAATCTCGGCTTTGCTCAAGTTCTTCATTAAGTCTCTGCCCAATACCAACCGCACTGACACGTTGCGAGGCATCTGATCGTTTCTTACCAAGTATGGACGATTAATTAAATGTTCGTTTAAGGTCATCGCGTCGTTACGATAGCCTGTACGATATTGAATATGTGTTTTGGTTAGATTAAAGCGCTTTGCATCAGCCACTTTAATGTGTTCCACACCACGGTCTTTAAGTTGTCCAGCCACCGCTCTAGCTATACCTTTTAAACCGTTACCGTTAATGACTTCCATATATGGATGTTGATCGCTTAGTTGCATGGCCACAATTCCAGTTGTGGCTAAATCAAACAGCTTAGAAACAACCGGTACATGTTTGAAGGTAATACCTCCAGAAACAGCTGCAAATATTTGTTTTTGTTGAATAATATCTACTGGTTTTTCCGATATGGTTTGCGTAGTTTCAGCGGTGACCGCAGCGTTGTTTAGTTTAGTATCAAAATTTAGCTCGTAAATACCATTGGTAGTTTGCTGTAGGCTAACTGTTTGTTGATTAGTGGTTGCTACAATTTCGACTTTCTGAACAACCTGTTTATCAATATTATCTTGCGGTGTAGTAGTTTGAGTGATCAATCTGTCGTCATTGTTGATCACAACAAAATCTACCTTTTCTTGGGTGTCTTTAAGCTGTTTGATGTCTTTTTCAGCTGATAAATTACTCTCCACCAAAGCTATATTCACTTTGGCTTGTACATATTCTGGGTCTAGCAAAATGGCTTGGCTAAGCACCCTGCTGGCTTCTTGGTATTGTTGATTTAAATAATAGGCGTAACCCAAATTGTTATAGTGTGTAGCTTTAGGTTCAATTTTTACTACTTGTTCAAATAGCGGAATGGCGATTGTGTAAAGTTTATTGCCTGCATAAATAGATGCTAAGCCCGAAATACTTTTGACGTAATTACTATCCAATTTAAGTGATTTTTGATAAGCAATGCTCGCCATTTCTAGGTTGCCATTGGCATGGTATCTCTTTGCTATCTCATAAAAGTCATAAGCGCTGTTGCCTTTTATCAAATCATAATTGGTGGTTGCAGTCACTTCTAACTGCTTGGGTTTATCTGCTTTGGCAGATTTCGCCATGGAGCTACAACCCATTAAAGTGTTGCTAGCAATTAAACAGAGAATTAAGGTTGAGGCGCTATGCATAATAGTTTCCTTCAATCAAAAAATTAAACTTTAAATGTTTCCATAATTTGCAATGCGGCTGGGCCCATAATTGCAACAAATAGACAGGGAAATAGAAAAAATATCAAAGGAAACAGTAGCTTAAGAGAGATTTTAGCTGCTGCCTCTTCAGCAATCAGTCTTCTTTTCGTACGTAAATTATCTGATTGCACTCGCAATGAATCGCCAATACTGGTACCAAATCTTTCAGATTGAATCACCATAGTGGCCAGCGTATCAATGTCCGCCACGCCTGTTCTAAGGGCAAGATTTCTTAAGGCACGCTCTCGGGTAAAGCCAGAACGCATTTCCATCATGACTAGCTGTAACTCTTGGCTTAATACTTCAGATTTAATTCTAATTTCGTTAGCCACTTTGGCTAAAGCCATATCAAAACTGAGGCCTGCTTCCATACAAATAGTGAGTAAATCCAATGAATCTGGGAATGTTTCAAAGATATCTAACTGACGCTTATCCACCACTCGATTTAAGATGATATTGGGTAAATAATAACCAATGGCAGCGCCTATCAGCACAATCAGCAATAACAGTATTCTTTGCTCAGGGTTGATTTGACTGACAAAACTATAATAAAGCAATGCAGGTAAGCCAAAGGTCAGTATAGTTTTAAAGGCAAAATACAATTTAGGCGCGTTTTCATCGCGCCAACCCGCATTGATAAATTTGCGTTGTAAAGGTGAGTTTTCCCAACCTTCACTTGGGAGCGAAAGCTTACTGATGGGGTCAGCCACCCGCACCAATTTATTCATCACGTCAGAGTCGCTGGCGTACTCCTCTGGTGTATAGTCAGCCGATAAGTTGGCTAATCTTTTTCTAACCGGGTCTACTGAAAAAAACGAGATAGCCAGCCATATACAGCAAAACACTGCAACAAACACTATTAGTAAAAATATTAACTCTTGCTTGCTCATCATTCATTCACCTTGCGCTAAATGCGAATTTTAATAATTTTGCGCATCCACAAGATGCCGCAAATCATCAAAATGGCAGAGTACATCAATAGTTTTCGTCCATCTGGGTTGGTAAATAAGGTAGATAAATACTTAGGCGCTACCAAGCTTAGTACTGCCATAATCGCAATTGGCAATAAGCCTAGTATCCAAGCTGACATTTTGCCTTCGGCCGATAGCACTCTAATATGGCCGATGAGCTTAAAGCGCTCACGAATAATAGTGCTGATGGAGTCTAAAATCTCAGCCAAATTACCACCCGTTTCGCGCTGTATCAACACAGCAATAATAAAGTAGCGTAAATCAGTAATCGGCACCCGTTGTGCTAAGTTCTGCATGGCATCGTTGATGTTTACGCCCAAATTGTTTTCTTCTAGCGTAATTCTAAATTCGGTGGCAATCGGGTCTGGTAATTCATCAGCCACTAAGCCAAAGGCACTGGTAAAGGCATGGCCAGAGCGTAAAGACCGACAAATCGCATCAATGGCATCTGGTAGTTGTTCTTCTATCATGCTAAAGCGCTTAGCTCTGGCTCTTAGCGTAGAAATTAATGGCAGGCTAGACACCACCAAAGCAATGACTATGGCCACCACTATATTGACTCTTAATACAAACAACACAAAGAAACTAGCGGCAAAGAAGTAGCTGCAATACTGGACTAATTTAGAGAGTGTCCAATGTTTTCCAGATTGCATCAGCAGCATTTCCACCTTTTTACCAAATGGCAAATTTAATAAAAACTGGTTAGCTACACTGGCGTTTTCCGCATAGCGGTTTTTTAGAATACTTTCATGACTGACCGAGCCAAAGGTTGTATTGTTGATAGCTTCTAAACGATTCTTTATGCGCTTAGCTTCTTGACCGTGCGAGGTAATCCACCAATAGTAAAAGCCTTCCATCGCAAAAAAAATGGCAATAAAGGCCAGCACACAAAAAAATATAAAGTTGCTATCTATCGTCATGATGTGGCTTACACCTCGTAACGTATGGCAGGATTAAACATGTTTTCTGGCAGCCCTACCCCAAACGATTTCAACCGGCGATTAAATTGCGGCACCATCCCAGTTGCGTAGTAATGCCCTTGTATCACGCCGTTGCTGTCTATCCCCGTTTGTTTAAAGCCAAAAATCTCTTGCATGGTAATGGTTTCGCCTTCCATGCCAGTAATTTCCTGAATGCTCATAATCTTCCTGGTGCCGTCGGTTAAACGTGTCACTTGAATAATGACATTTACAGCTGAAGAAATTTGTTGTCGGATGGCATGCATGCTTAGGTTTGCTCCCGCCATTGACACCATATTTTCCATACGGGCAAGCGCATCTCTAGGCGTATTGGCGTGGATGGTGGCAAACGAACCTTCATGGCCGGTGTTCATGGCTTGCAGCATATCCAGCGCTTCTGCCCCCCTCACCTCCCCCAAAATAATGCGATCAGGTCGCATACGCAGGGCGTTTCGCACCAAGGCGCGCTGTGTCACCTCGCCCTTCTCTTCAATATTGGGCGGTCTGGTTTCTAAACGCACCACATGCGGTTGACGCATTTGTAGCTCGGCGGCATCCTCAATGGTCACAATACGTTCTTTTTCTGGAATAAAGCCAGAAATCAAATTCAGCAAAGTGGTTTTACCACTACCGGTACCGCCAGAAATCACCGCATTAATTTTAGATTTTGACACCGCACTAATAACCGCAGCCATCTCTTTGGTAATACTGCCTAAGCGTAGCAAGTCATCCACCTGTAGCGGGTTGACTGAAAAGCGACGAATAGACAACACTGGTCCATCAATCGCCAATGGCGGAATAATAGCGTTGACGCGTGAACCATCGGTTAAGCGCGCATCCACCATGGGGCTAGATTCATCTATCCTACGGCCAACACGCGACACTATACGTTCAATAATATTCAGCAAGTGTGCATTGTCTTGAAACACTATGTCGGTCAACTCTAGCTTACCCCTGCGCTCCACATACACTTGTTTGTAGCCATTCACCAAAATGTCAGAAATAGTCGGGTCGCTCAGCAGTGGTTCTAGCGGCCCTAAGCCAAACATTTCATGCTGAATATCCAGCGCTAAGTTTTTTCTTTCAAATTGATTTAACGCAATATTTTGTTCATCAACAATCACTTCCACTAAATCGTTGATTTCTTTCTTAATGTCATTTTCAGAAAAGTTGCGCAAACGCTCCAAGCTAATCCGCTCTAACACCGCGGTATGCATGGTTTTTTTAAGTTCAGCGTAACTGTTTTTAGGCAAACTATCGCCATTGCTGGCCGATAACTTCTTAGCATCGCCTATGGTTTCTAATCGTTCTCTTAATGACATATGCTGTAATCCTAATAAATGGTCTTGTTAATTGCCCAGCATCTTAGAAAAAATACCTTTTTCCTTAAGCTTGGTACTGGTAATGTCTTCTGCTAACGTCACCAGCGCTTTGGTCACAGGACTATTTTTTGCTAGCTTGTACACAGGCACGCCCTGATTCACAGACTCGGTCACCGAGGCATAATGATTAGGGATGGTGGTGGATACAATGGCATTCAACGCATTATTTAAATCGCCAAGTTTTAATTTGGACGATTTGTCATACCTATTCACAATTAAATTCACTTTATTGCTGCTGTAGCCTAGCGATTTAAATATCTCTAATAAATTTTTAGCATCCCGGATATAAGGCAATACCAGCTGTACCACAGGGTAAATGTGATCGCTTAAATCCATGCCTTTCACCGTTACGGCATCAATCTGTCTACCCACATCTAAAATCACATAATCGTAATAATTTTTAGCCAGTCTAATAATCGTATCAATATGGTCGGGCTTAATATCCGAGGCATTGGCTGGGTTTTCTGCTGCAGCCAACACTTTGTATCTGGGTGTTACTTCTATTAACGATGACTCTAAAAAAGCAAAATCTAGGCGGCTAATCTGGTTACATACATCGGCCAGCGTCATACTAGGCTTTTGCTCAGACATATACATAGAGGCATCGCCAAAGTACTGATTTAAATCAATTAACAATACTTTTTTCTTAAACACTTCAGCCAAAATAAAGCCTAAGTTGGTTGAGATAAATGTAGAGCCACCGCCCCCTTTACACGAAATAAAGCTAATGACTCTAGATTGGTGCGAAGCCGATACGCTCAATTTAGCCTCATAACGGTCTAAGGCATGCATCAAGGCTGGTTCAGTCAGCGGAATAGTAATCACTTCAGAAATACCAGAACGTATGGCTTTTAACAACAGCTCAGACGATGCGTCATCAGACATCATCATAAACGTCATATTTTTATACTGTGCTTTAAAGCGCTCTGTCAGTTCAAACTCATTGGTTTTGCCTTGCGATACATCAATCACCACAATATCTGGCATTTCGTTGGAAATACTTTGTGAGGCATTAAGCAAATTACTACGTAAGGTTACAAGCTGTATACCTCTTTTTTTAAAGCCGGAGAAAGACGCAATGTCTTCCAACAACCTATTATTTTCACTGACTACTAAAACTTTCATTTTGCTTCCATTTTAATTATTGTTAGGTGCACACACTATTATCAGTACTGTCCATACTTTCACGTGGCAAGGTGGTGCTAAAGTCTGGTAGGGTAATGGTAAATGGAATAAACGGGATAAACGTATTAACGCTAACATTAGCAATTACCACGTTGACGGAAATACAACTTGAAACATCACAGCCAGCGGGTAAATAACTAACATCAATATTTTCGGCCGTTAAAATAGGCAGCATTTCAATCATAGTATCAGTCACAGCACTATCGTTTTGATCACACACCACCGCAACGCGCGCACCTAAACGGGTCGCTTCAGCGGCGGTGTTCAAGTAAAACATCACCCGCCCCATCTCTAATGCGCCAAACAAAATAGCAAAAAATACGCTGGCAATTAAAGCAAACTCAACTGCCGCCACCCCTTGTTGCTTATGCGAAATAGCCAGCATCATGACACCTGCCGCATGCTCACACTAATATTGCCAAAACCTATGCCATCGCCTAGACCCAATATGGTGGGAATATACCCTTCAATAAAATTGGCTTGATAATTAATTATCGATACGGTCACTACAGACATGGTGCCAACGGTACTGTAAGCAATATTCACATTGTCTGCAGTTAGGCCATCGGCTACTGGGCTACCGCTACAGGCTGTTGAGGCATACACCGCCAAACAAAGCGCCTCAGCCTCATAAGTTGAATAGCCTGGCAAAGTTGGTGAAGTGGCTGCTAAAAAGCGTGTGCTATCGCGGACTGCTTTTGCTAAGCTATTGTATTGATACATAAAACGGCCAAACTCCACTACGCCAAATGCTAGCAATAATAATATAGGCAACAGCAAAGCAAACTCTACTGCTGCCACACCGTTTTGCTTGTTAGATTTACTATAATGTTTCAAGGTGCCACCTGTTTATTGCATGAGTGTAGCAACATTAGGACCAATGCCATCAGCATCACCAGCCAAGCCATTTTGGTTACAAGCGCCCACATCTTCAGCGGGGCCAAGATACTCTAAAAACATCTCAAAGCTAGTACCGTCCACTGGCACAGGGTGCAGCAAAAACATACAGGCATAGCTTTGTGCCGAGACCACAGGGTTACCAGGACCAAATAAGCTACAATCAACCACAGGTGCTACAGACACTCTGCGGGATTTACCTTTACTTATTAATTCTTCTTTAGTGAGGATGGTATTGGAGTTGTTGATATTTATACCGGCAATGCCTTGATAAGGTGCATTTGATGATCTTCTATTAACATAATCGCTGTAAGCATTGTTTTTGCTTGGCCAGTTACCTTGCGCAGTAGCCGAATTGTAGTAATAGCCGTAACCAGTGAGGTCAGGCACACTCTTGCCCTTATTGCTGCCACGCTCAATACCAAAGCGGGTGTTGTAATCATCTTTAATGCCTGTGATAGCGCCAAATGCCTCAATATCCTCATTACCAGGGTCAATACCACAGTCTTGATTAGTTGAACCGTTAAGAATGCCAGCTAGCTCAGCCGCACCGCCTGCGGGTGCCGTCAAATCTACCCATTTAAATGAGCCAGAAATACCATCACCGCCACTAAACACACCACTAATCCATGTACCGGGAGCTTTACCAGCAATATCAGAAGAACAAACCGCAATCGGCAACGAACATGTAGTTTGTCCTGGTCTGTTAGAGGCCACCGCACTGGCAGCAACATCACTGGTTTCATTCACACCTATGCCTAATACACCCAATACTGGAATTAAAAAATTCGGTACATCATCTCGCCTAGCTTCACACCTTACAAATTTGTAACTTTCTGCATCTTCATCGCTAGTGCCTATTAAACTTGCTGTTGGCAAGTAAGCACCATTCAAACTTTCGGCAAAGCTAACTTCGCCATCTAACACTACATTAGTGCTTTGAAAAAATGACCTATTTAACTCGCCAATGGCAACGCCTGAGTTCTCCGCACGCTGAAACTGTGAGCCTGTGCCATCCAGCTCTCTAGCCGCAGAAAGCGCACAAGCATCGGCCGCATTTTGCAGTTCAGTTTTGGTAATAAATAGCTTGCCTAAATCCAACGCCAAACCTGCCATACCAATAATCACTGGCAACGCCAAAGCCACAATAATCGCCACTGCGCCCGTTTGGGTATAGCGTGTTGCGCTTTGCTTAGCGCGTGTAATCATTAGCATGGTTAGCATCGCCTTATTGGTTACTCGCCACCACCACTGCCCACGTCCAAATTAAACACATTAGGTGCAGGTTCTGGTTTAGCAAAAGATTTTTGATAATTATTCACAGCATCACGTGCGGCGCGCCCGTCTAACCCAGCTACTGGGTCAGCATTGTCACTGGCTTCTGGGTTAATAATTTGCGCATTCATGGTGTTGTGTACCGCGTGACCAAACTCCGCTTCTAATCTAGGGGCGGGTTCTATACAAGCGGTTAACATTGCAACTACAGCAAGCAAGCTACTGAGATAAAGTGGTTTCATGGCAGGGTCCTATTCCAAATCAAAGCCAGTAGTGGCGGCTGGGCTTACAGGTTTAACAGCAGTGGGTTTGACTGTAGTCGATTTAACTTGGCTGCTACTTGTACTTGCCGGTGGTGAGTAAATCACACCAGACGCATCATCAGAAGGCAAAACCACAGGTGCTGGGCCTTCTAATTTACCGTTTAAAAAGATATCACTGCGGCTAGGGTCTGTATAACCATCGGTAGGTAAGCGCACATCTCTGGCGGCCAGCGGTTTAACTAAGCGTGGTGTTACCACAAATACCAGCTCTGTTTTGTCTTTTTGAAAATCCGTACTGCGGAACAACGCACCAATAATTGGCAACTCACCCAATACAGGAAACGCTTTAATATTGGCCGTGGTATTATTTTTAATTAAACCACCGATGGCAAAGCTTTGGCCGTCCATTAACTGAACTGTGGTAGAAGCTTTTCGTGATGTAAACGATGGCAAAATGGCAGTACCAGAAATACCCGTAGCAGTAATACCTACGCCTTCGCGGTTAAGTTCAGACACCTCTGGCGCAACTTTTAGGTTGATGCGGCCACCAGACAACACCGTGGGCGTAAATTTAACCCCCACGCCAAATTCTTTTTCTTCTAGCGTAATAGTAGTGCCGCCACCGTTATTATTTTGCGCTACCGGAATAAAAATACGGCCGCCGGCTAAAAAGCTACCTTCTTGACCACTAATCGCCATAATGGAAGGCTCGGCCAAAATTTTCACCAAGCCATCGCGTTTTTCTGCATCCAATAATAAGCCTCTAAAAGAATCGCCAGAGCCAGTAGTAGCCGTAACGTTTGGGCTTTCTGCAAAGCGCGGTACTATGGTGCCATTGGTAGTGGGTGTGCCACCGGTAAGGATGCTAGGTAAGATATTATAAAAAAAGCTGCTGTTGCCGTTGATTTTGGCAGCGGCAAAATCAATGCCTAATCTATCTAACAGCGTTTTTGAAATTTCGGCAATTTTCACTTCCAACATCACTTGTTGCTGCGCACTCACCGATAACATATTGATAATGCGTGGGTTGACGATGTCCGTATTGCGGTTTTGACCACCACCTTGGTTCTGGTTCTGGTTTTGGTTTTGATTCCCGGTTTGCGCTTCACCTCTTTGCACTGGCATCACCATGCGGCGTACATAGGCGCTGGCAATGTCCACAGCACGGTTAGCGGTCAGTGCGTCTTCCACACTGCCCGTCAATATCAATGAATCCGCCGCTGCCACTACTTTTATATTTTTTTCTTCTGGCAATAATTCAGTGAGCGTTTGTTGTAAAGCATCTGGATCCATACCCACGCTCACATCAATAATGGTGCAGCTACCGCTTTTGCCTTGAATAATCATATTGGTAGTACCAATATTCATACCCAACAAATACAAGGTTTGCGGCGCAATCATTTTGGCTTGCAATACCCCTTGATCACCCACTGAGCGGCTGGCCAGCGGTTCTGGTAGGTTAATCACAGTAGATTTACCCAATGGCAAAGTAAGTTTGGCCGGGCTAGACACTTTACCAGCACAACTGGTTTCATTGCCCACCATTTCAATTTTTACATTGCTCATGGCATCTGTGGTTTGCTTAGTGGCTTTGCGCGCTAGCGTATCCGCACTGGCAACAGCTAATGTAATCAACACACAAGCCTGCAGCTGTTTACGCGACACAGCCAACTTGCTAATACGCTGGGACTGACTAGATATTTTCATTAGTAATCTCTCTAAGTAAATATTTCTTATGGTCTAGGATGACTTTAGGTCTATGTAGCTAGTGGTCAATATCAAAAGCGTTGGCATGCAGAGCCCATTAAAAGCATTCCAAAGATTCTGTTACACCAGTCATCACGCGCGTACATTTTTTCTCTATCACCGGCGCCGGTTTGGCTTTGGCTACGGTCTTGGTTTTGTATATCACTTTTGGTTGAGCCATAGGCGCTACGGCAGCGGCTGGCATGGGTGTTTTCATATCCAACAAAATATCTTTGGTAATGCCGGCGGTGGGCATGCTGGCTGGGTCACTTTGGTTACGCAACACCAAATACAAATTGCCCACACTACGGGCAAGGTCTATCATTTCGGCTTGTTCTGGGGTCACTTCTAGCGTGACCGCATTCACGACTTTAGGTTTAGTAGCATCGCGCCCTACTTCTTGCGCCACGGCCAATACTAAAATATGCTCCAGCACAATTTTAGAAATATCTTGTTTCTTCATGTCATTGCCGCTGCCCTCTTCTTGGTCGGTGTTAACAATAATATCAACAAAGTTACCGGGTAAAGCAAAGCCAGCCACACCCACTACATCGTTTACGCGCACGGTAATGGCACGTTTGCCTTCAGCAATCACTGCCGATAAGCCACCTTGCGTACCCATAGGTGCTAGCTTAGATGCCATAATTGGCTCGCCCACTTGTAATGAGGTCTTAGTTACACGGCCGTCTAAAGCTAATAATTCTTTAAATGCATCTGGTGGCATACTGCCTGCTGGCCAATCCACTAACTTAAGCATTTCTGGGGTGAGTTTTTGCCCTAAATTCACTTCTTGCGCGGCCACTACAATTTTATTCACATTGGTTGAGCGTGCTGCCAACCATTTAGATGCCATCACCACCGCGCCTGCCGCTGCCGCAATTGCAATAATGAGCATTAACAAGCCTCGTGTATTCCCCATATTCAAACTCCGCTATTGATTAATTCATTTTTGTTCAGGTTAACCAGCTATCACAGGGTGACTATCTTACTGATTGTCTATTTACTCAAACATTAAATATTTACACGTAAAATTATTTACAGGCGCTGACTACTTCATATACCACGCCAACAAGCCGCCTAGTGATATAGCAACGGCGTAAGGCATTTTGCCTACACTGATTATTGGCGCATCAGTAACGCTACTAGTGTTTGTAGGTTTGGCTGCCCAAAAAAACAGCATGAGCGTTAAGTTTTGCTGCAATGCTTTAGCTTTACCACTCAACAACACCATCACTAGCGCCATCACACCACCCGCCACAAAACTATACAACGCAGCGCTTATTACCAAGGGGTAACCCACAAAGCCACCCACCACCGCCATCAATTTCACATCACCCGCCGCCATGGCTCGCAGTAGATACAGCGGCAAAAAGCACAGCAACCCCAGCAGCACAGCTAACAGCCACTCCCTAAACCCTATGCCATCTGGTAACACTAGCTGGCAAACCAAACTAGCTACTAAACCAAAAACTATCAATAAGTTAGGAATCTTGCGTGCAGTAATATCGGTCACCACTGCACAGCCTAGGGTTATGAGTAAACCCAACAATAATGGCTGCATCCACAACTGACTCATTACACTCACTTATCCTAACTACTACTTATTTTTAATTTGTCTTTTACAATTAAGAAATGCGTCTAATCGACAATACCTAGGGCGACTAAACGCATTTGTGAATTGCCATGTAACTTTTTGGTTTCTAAACCTACAAGATTACATGGTTTGTTTTAAAAATTAGCCAGCCAATGCGTTAGTCAATGCAGTGCCAATTCTGTCAAATACTAAATCCAAATTTGTACCTACTAATGTAACTGCAGCAATAATCACAATTGAAATCAACGCCGCAATTAAGCCGTACTCAATCGCTGTTACGCCGTCTTCGTCTTTCATAAATTTCATTAATGCGTTCATGTGTTTCTCCTAAAATAAATAAAAAATTACAAAAAATACCAACTAAAATACGCTTTTAAGTTCACCACAACATCCGTTGGGCTCCACTCATTACTTACACAAACTACCTAAACCCTTACTACGTTTAACAACTGCACCTGCCTC
>DASWSZ010000225.1:0-11045 GCA_036402395.1 Methylophilus sp. | reverse complement strand
AAGTTTATTGATAACGTAAGGCTTCAATTGGATTCAGTCTGGCCGCTTTACGGGCAGGATAAAAGCCAAAGAATACACCTATGCTGGCGGCTACGCTAAACGCAATCAATACGGATTGGCTAGAGACGATCACTTCTGCTTGCGTGAAGACGCTGACCAGCAGCGCGCCACCTACGCCTATGCCTATGCCGATTAAGCAGCCAACGATAGAGATGACTATCGCTTCTAATAAAAATTGCAGCAAAATATCGCGCTGACGTGCGCCTATGGCCATGCGAATGCCAATCTCGCGGGTACGCTCGGTGACTGATACCAGCATAATATTCATAATACCAATGCCGCCTACTAATAAAGACACTGAAGCGATTGCACCTAAAAGTAAAGACATGGTGCGCGTGGTTTCTGCGGCAGAATTGGCAATGGCGGTCAGGTTTCGCACCGAAAAATCGCTATCGGCGCCTTCGCGAATATTGTGGCGCTGATTCAGCAGCGCATTGATGCCATCTTCCGCCATCGCCATCATATTGTCCGATTCTGCTTGCACAATAATTTGTCGTACGCTGCCGGGCAATTGGTTGCCAAACAATTTACGTTGTGCGGTGGTCAGCGGCACAATGATGGTGTCGTCTTGGTCGCGCCCATCGAGCGATTGGCCTTTGCTATCCAACACGCCCAACACCACAAACGGGCTTTGCTTGATGCGGATGGTTTTGCCTACAGGGTCTATGTCGTCACCAAAAATATTTTGCGCCACTGTTTTGCCTATCAAGGCGACACGCGAAGCCGAGCGTATATCGGCATCGGCAAACGCGTAGCCAGAAGAAAGCGACCATGAGCGCACATCCAGATAGCTAGGTGTGGTGCCTAAAATATCGGTATTCCAGTTATTACTGCCATACACAATTTGCGCTTTGCCCATGGTCACAGGTGCTACCCCGGCAATGCCGTCCAGTTCTGCAATGGCATTGGCATCTTTGATATTGAGTGAGGGCGCACCACCAGTGGCTGAGCGGGCGCCGCCCATGCTGGGTGAACCCGATAACACCACAAACAAATTGCTGCCCATGGCGCTAATGGAGCGTTTCACCGAGGCTTCTGCACCTTGCCCAATCGCCATCATTAACACCACCGCACCTACGCCTATCACCATGCCCAGCATGGTTAAAAAAGTGCGCAAACGGTTGGCACCCATGGCGTGCCAGGCTTCACCTAACATCGCTGAGAACATTAAATTACCTCCGCAATCGCATCGCTATTGGTGAGTGTATCTTGCACAATTTTGCCATCCAAAAAACGCACTTGGCGTTTGGCATGCTCAGCAATATCGGTTTCATGCGTGACAAGCACGATGGTGATGCCTTCCTGATTCAGTTCACCAAACAGTGCCATTATTTCTTCGCTAGTCACGCTGTCTAAATTACCTGTCGGTTCATCGGCAAGGATGAGTCGAGGATTGTTGACTAAGGCACGCGCAATCGCCACACGCTGTTGTTGGCCGCCAGAAATTTGATTTGGGCGCGAGTTGAGGTGTTTACCCAAGCCGACTTTTTCTAATAGCACTTTGGCACGTGCATGCCGCTCAGGCTTTTCAATGCCAGAGTAGACCAAGGGGAGGGCGACGTTATCTAATAAACTAGAGCGTGCCAATAAGTTAAAGCCTTGAAATACAAAGCCTATGGTGTTATTGCGCACACCGGCCACCGCGTTTTCTGCCATAGTCGCTACCGCATGGCCGTCCAACACATAGTCGCCTTTGCTTGGTTTATCCAAGCAGCCCAAAATATTCATAAAGGTAGATTTGCCAGAACCAGAAGGCCCCATAATCGCGACGTAATCACCATGTTCGATGCGCAGATTGACGTCTTTCAGCACAGGAAATGGCCCAGCCGCAGTTTGGTAGTCTTTGTAAAGATGACTTACTTCAATCACAGCACTGGTTTGTATTGGGTTACTTTGCATAGCTATAACCTAGAACATCCTGGGTGCGCGTGATGTTCTGCCAGCGGCTGGCGCCTGTCCGTTACCCTGCAACTCAGCCACTACCACTTGGTCGCCCACTTGCAAATCAGGGGCTGTGATGGCAGTCGAGCGACCATCCGTGATGCCTACTTGCACGCGCACTAAAGTTGGTTTGCCGTTACGTAAAATATAGATTTTGCCAGTACTTAAGTCGCTAGATGGGTTGCCAGCGTTGCCGTTTCTTTTTCTTTCACCCGTTTGACCTGCGACTGATTTTTGATGGTTATTTGCTGCTTCATCTACTTTTGGTTTAAAGCGCAACGCTGCATTCGGCACTAATAACGATTGCTCAGCTTTAGCCACCGCAATATTCACATAAGCGGTCATGCCAGGCAGCAAGGTTAAATCGCTATTATCGACCGACACCACCACATTGTAAGTCACCACATTTGAGGTGTTGGTAGAATTTAAACGCACTTGTTTCACCACGCCTGTAAAATCGCGGTTAGGAAACGCATCGACATTAAACTTTACCAGTTGACCGTCTTTAATTTTGCCAATATCGGCCTCAGCAAAACTGGTATCAATCTGCATTTTGGCTAAATCTTGCGCAATTTGAATCAAGGTGGGTGTTTGAAAGCTGGCCGCCACCGTTTGGCCGACTTCTACCACGCGGTTGACCACAATGCCCGAAACGGGCGAGCGAATGATGGTGAAATTTAAATTGGTTTGGTCACGCGTTAACAAACCACGTGCGCTATCTAATTGCGCTTTGGCAGATTTTAATACTTGTACGGCAGTATCCAGCTCTTGTTTTGAAACGTATTCTTGGCTGTACAGTTCGCGAATACGTTTTTCGTTAGCTGTGGCCAAATCAACATTAGCTTGGTTGTTACGCACGCTACTTGAAGATTGAACGATAGCCGCTGAAGACAGCGCGCTATCTAATTCCAGCAGTACCTGATCTTTTTCAACTCTATCGTTAAAATCCACATATAACTTACGCACAATGCCAGAAATCTGCGTACCCACACTGATTAAGCTGACAGGATTGAGCGTGCCATTGGCGGATACCGTTTGCTCTATATCGCCTTGTGTCACTTCATCCAAGCGGTACAACTCTTCTGGTGTGGGTTGATGGGTTTTATCGTAATAGTAATAAGCACCCGCTGCGGCAGCCAGTACTAGCAGGGTGAGCAATAGTTTTTTGATTGATGGCATGGCGTATATTCTTTAAGTATTGTGTTTAGTTTTGCGTGAGGGTGTTGGCATCAGGTAGGGATTGAATCATGGCGTTATCCAGTGCGCCCATGGCTTGCGCCAGCGTGGCACGGGTAATGTTGGCGTTTAATGTGGCTTGAATTTTCTGCTGACGCGCGCTGGCTAATGCACTTTGCGCATTCAGTGTATCAATAATATTACCCACGCCTGCTTTATAGCGGCCAAGCGCCACGCGATAGGATTGTTCTGCGCTGTCTACCAATACCTCAGTGGCAGTGACCGATTGCAATGCAGTGCGCAAGTTTTGATACGCACTCCATACATCCAGCGAAATTTGTAGTTTTAAACGGTCACGTTGCGCCGCACGCAAATCAGCGGTGGCTTCAGCAGCGCGAATACGGTAACTAGGTGCATAGCCAGCAAATAGCGGAATAGACACGGTTAAGCCTAGCGAGGCGTTGTTGCTAGAAGATAGGCTATTGCCCTCTTGCCATTGGTTGGCAAGGCTTACCGAAACGGTAGGTTTGGCTGCGGCTTTGTTGGCGTCAATATTGGCTTGCGCCGCTTTTAATTGCGCTTCACTGGCGATTAAGTCTGGGCGACGCGCACTGGCCTGTGTAATTAAGCTGCTGACATCTTCTAGTATGTTGGGCGGCGATTGTGCATCACTGGGTTTTAATGTGATGGGCTGGTTGGCAGGCAAGCCCATCACATTGGCCAAGTTGCCATAAGCGGTTTGCAAATTGCCTTCACTGTTGATGCGGGTGAGGGTCAGTTGCGCATACGCCGTCTGTGCTTGTAGTTTATCCGCTGGCGTAGCAACACCTGCTTTGTACCGTGCCTCTGCGGCTTTAAAGCTTTCTTGGCTGGCCATTTCCGCTTGTTTAGCGGCGTCTAAAGCAGCAAGGTTGGCTTGCACTTGGTAATAACTCACGGCGGCTGTCAGCAGAACGGTTTGGATGGTACTGTTTTGGCTGGCGCTGGCGGCTAATAGTAATTGACGAGCATTTTCCAGCGTGGCGTTGCGGGTACCAAAATCAAATAGCAAGTAACTGGCGACCGTATTGTTGTTGAGATTGAAATAGGGGTTGCTTCTGCTACTAGATTTAGGCGCTGCCACAGTGGCGTTGGTTGAAATTGTATTATTCACCGTAGGCAAATAAGCCGATTTAGCAATGCCTAATTGCGCCGCTTGCGCGCGCGTACTCGCCCACAGTTCTTGCGTTTGCGGATTATTGCACAGGCTGGCGTTGGCAATATCGGCCAGCCCCAATGGCTGAGTGAGGTCGGTGGCTAGGCAGGGTGTAGTTTGTGCAGAATAGGCGGCAGGAATGCGTGGCAAAATGTCTAGTTGCGTGTTGAGTGGGTCGCCAGTGGTGTACCAAATAGACACTGCCGCTTGCGCGGTGGCGATATTTACCCACAGCAGCAGCGCGCCTATGGCATATGCACTTAAGACGCTGGCACTTAAGCTGCTAGTGCTAAAGAACCTAGCGCTTATGGTTGAAGCATTTAATGTACAGCGGGTTACTTGTGTTTGTTGCGCAGCTGTATATCGGTTTTGGTATAAAAAATGAATCAAACGCAGACCTCAGTAAAATTTAGCCATGCTTAAACTAACAATCATTAACACAAAATAGTGCACCGTTACATTGCAAATGTAAATGAGAACGGTTATCATTACAGTATTGATTTAATTATATTGGCGATTTAAATATTGACTAGCTTATACAGCATAACGCGCTGTTTGCAGCGAAGTCTACGAGTCGCCTAATCAATTTATAAAGAAACCATTTATCAGTAGCCAGCCAGTAAGCATTGCATTTGCAGCACTTAGTTAGCCAGCCAACATACAACATCTATTGGGAGTTAACTAAAGTGAGTATTCAACAAACCAAGTGTAAGTCACGTTCGTCTGTCTATTTAGCGGTGCTGCTGGCGGTCAATACCATGTCTGCACTTGCAGAAGAGGTGGCTGCGACGGAAGAGCTACAAGAAGTAGCGGTAAAAGCGAGCAAAGTGCAACAGCAAGACGGCTACCAAGCGACCAAAACGCGCGTAGGTAAAACGGTGCAGGACCCACAGGACATCCCGCAAGCGGTCACCACCTTAACGCATGAGTTATTGCATGATCAGCAAGTGGGTTCATTGCGTGAGGCCTTGCGCAATGTATCTGGCCTATCCATCAATGCGGCCGAGGGTGGCCGTGCTGGGGACAACTTCAACTTACGTGGTTTTTATACCTTTGGTGATATTTATTTAGACAATATGCGTGACACCGCGCAATACAACCGTGAAACGTTTAATCTAGAGCAAGTGGATGTATTGCGTGGCTCGGCCGCCATGTTGTTTGGCCGTGGCCAAGCCGGTGGTGTGATTAACCAAGTCAGCAAAATGGCAGAAATTGGTGATAAAAACACCATCACTGGTAGCTATGGTGAGTACGATTACCATCAGTTTACCGGCGATTTTAATAAGCAGTTAACCGATACCGCCGCTATTCGTGTCAATGTGATGGACAGGCATGAAGAAACCTACCGTAAAAATCCGACCACCGGCGACCGTCCAGAGTTCGACCGTAAAGGCATCGCCATTAGTTTTGGCGCAGGCATAGGCACAGAAAACGAATTTTTCTTAAACCACATGTACACCCAAACGCGTGATGCACCTGACTTTGGGGTACGCTTTTTCAACAAGCGTCCACTCAATGATAGTAGCAATGGACGCAGTGATCGCACCTTCTGGGGCAGCAATAACAACTTTGATGACAGTGATACCCGTATTACCACCGGGATTTTTACGCATAAATTTAATGAAGATACGCAAATTAGAACGCAATTGCGCCATGCCAACTACAAACGTGGTTATTGGGCAAAAACGCCTGCAGATGCATTGCCGCTTGAGAATGATAGGGTGGGTAACAATGTAACGCGTGGCATAGATTATGAAACCTTGAATTTTCAAACAGATTTCAGTACGAAGTTTGATGTTGCTGGTATGAAGCACCAATTGTTAGCCGGCGTAGAGTATTTAAAAGAAGATTCATTTAGACATAGTTTGCAGCCCTATGATCCTGTCACTGGTGCGTTTTACATGCAGACAGGTGGCGCATTAACAGCAGCCATTTTAGCTAACCCCAATGGCGTAGAATTTAATCGACATTTATTCAGTAGCGCTGGCACTCCTGTTAGGTTTGCAGCCGACAACTACGCGGTGTATGTGCAGGACAGTATCGAGGTGATTCCTAACTGGACGGTGCTGGCGGGGATACGTCGAGATGAGATGGATGCCGATTACACTAGTGCCACCTCGCCTAAATTGAGTTACGGTGAAAATAGTTACCGTACCGGTGTGTCATGGCAGCCTACGCCAGCGCAGCATTACTATGTGACCTACAGCGACTCATTTAGCCCAACCGCAGACTTATATCAGTTAACAGTGGTACCTCAACCGCCAGAGCGTGGTAGAACGGTTGAGCTTGGCAGTAAGTGGTTATTTTTGGATGGCGATTTAGCAGTACGCACCGCCTTGTTTAGCACCACTAAAGATTGGGAGCGTAGTACAGACCTAGAATCTACCGCCACCATTTTGACTAAACGTCGCCGTACCAATGGTGTAGAGCTTGAGGTGACGGGTAAAGTGACTGAAGATTGGGACGTGTTTGCAGGTATGGCCTTGCTAGATGCCAGAATTATTAATGTGGCCGAAAATGTCAACACAGCGACGGGTATGATTACCTCAGCTGATCCGCGCTTTGAAGGTCAGCGTGCACGCAACACGCCAATCGCCACCTTTAACTTGTGGACGACTTATGCATTAACCAGCGCTTGGAAAATTGGCGGCGGTGTTGAGGCCAAAGGCGAGCGCTATGCCTACCAGCCAGGTGCGACCAACGCCGGGGCTAACTTTGTGAATGGTCACTTTAATCCGAACTCTGCGCCGGGCTATGCCCGCGTAGACTTAATGGCGGCCTACGAGCAACCCAAATGGGCGGTGCGTTTAAACGTGAAAAACTTGCTGAACAAAGAGTACTACGATGCGGTGTATGACAATGGTGGCTTAGTGACGCCGGGTAACAAACGTCAGGCCATTATTACCACTGAGTATAAATTTTAGAGGCTAATATGCTAATTACCCTGCCTGATGTGCTGACAGCGGACGAACTGACTACTATAAGCGCTTTGTTAACAGAAGCGAGCTGGGAGGACGGTCGTGCCACTGCCGGTACGCAGGCAGCGCGAGTTAAAAATAATCAGCAACTGGACGAGCAAGACGCAGCGCTTGGCCAAATTCGCAGGATCGTGTTGCAAGCCTTGCAGCGCGATCCTTTGTTTTTTTCCGCGGTATTGCCCGATAAAATTTTGCCGCCATTTGTAAATCGCTATGCGGAAGCCAACAATGCTTACGGTTTTCATGTCGATAACGCCATACGCAGCATGGCTGAGGGTTACCGCGTGCGTTCCGATGTGTCGGCCACCTTATTTCTGAATCCGCCAGAAGACTATGATGGCGGTGAGTTATTGATTCAGGATGTGTTTGGCGAGCAGCGCGTAAAGTTGGCTGCCGGTGCGTTGGTGATTTACCCTTCATCTTCGGTACATGCGGTCACACCAGTGACGCGCGGTGAGCGGCTAGCCAGTTTTATGTTTATACAAAGCATGGTGCGCGATGCTAGCCAGCGCAGGTTGTTATTTGATCTGGATATGTCGCTGGTGAAACTACGTCAACAACTGGGCGAAACCACTGAGGTGGTGCAACTGACAGGGGTGTACCATAATTTGCTTAGGCAGTGGGCTTTATAGCAAGGTTGTGACATGAGCCACCCACACTTATTACAACATTACGCGCAGCAAGCGCAAACGCAGTTGCCAACTAGCATATGGGATTATCTGCAATCCGATGCTGGCAATGGCCGCCAATGCATGGCCAACGCGCAAGCATGGCAAACCAAAAAAATAGTGCCTAGACCACTCAACCCCTTGCTTAACCCCAGCACCACTTGTCAGATGTTTGATGAGACGTGGGCGCATCCTATTATGTTGGCGCCAGTGGCGTATCAAACGCTGTTTCATCCTGATGGTGAAATGGCTACAGCAGTGGCATGCAATGCCCAGCTTGGGCAGATGATGGTGAGTAGTCTGGCCAGCCAGCCTTTAGCCACTATAGCCGCGCAAGCGCAGCAGCCACTATGGTTTCAGCTGTATTGGCAGGGCAACCGCGCACGCACGCTGACTTTGCTGCACAAAGCGTTAGCCGCTGGTTATAGTGCGGTAGTATTTACGGTGGATGCGCCAGTGAAGCAAGCGGTGATAGATTTGCCCGACCATGTGGCAGCGGTTAACTTGGAGCAACCATTAGCAGCGCAACATTTGCAGCCCGGTCAAAGCCTAGTGTTTGATGGTTGGATGGTGCAAGCACCCATGTGGGAAGATGTGCAATGGTTGCGCCAGCAACTGGCGGTTCCGTTAATACTGAAAGGCATTATGCACGTAGACGATGCCAAGCGTGCCGTTAATCTAGGCTGTGATGGCTTGGTGATTTCTAACCACGGCGGCCGCGTGTTGGATGGCACGCCGGCTGTGGCTGAGGTATTGCCCGCCATTGCGTCCGCGGTTGGCAGCCAATGCAAACTGATTGCCGACAGCGGTATACGCAGCGGGCAAGACGTATTTAAGGCCTTAGCATTAGGCGCGGACGCCGTGTGTGTAGGCCGCCCCTATGTGTGGGGGCTAGCCAGTGAAGGTGCGCTGGGCGTAGCTAAAGTGATCCGCTGGTTGCGCGATGAGTTGGAAATGACCATGGCCTTAACTAGTACCTCTAACCTGCAAGCGATTCAACAGACCCATTTAATGTAAGGATTTTAAACATGAACAAGCCAGCATTCGCATTAAGCATCATACTCAGCATAATTTCTATCACAGCACAGGCTGCCGCAGATTGCCCGGCCTACCCTAAAGAAGAGTGGGCGCCAGAAAGCACCTTAAAAGAAGCGCTGGAAGCGGAAGGCTACAGCATTAAAAAGTTTAAGATAGATGGCAACTGCTATGAGATGTATGGTCGTAATAAAGACGGCAAAAAAGTAGAAATTTACTTTGATATGAAAACCTTGGCGATTGTGAAAGCAATCGGACTTAAAGAGTAAGCTGGCTTAAGCCCGTTTAGTGAATACAAAGTCATCGCTCGTAATTTGGCCGTGGTGGGTTAGGCTTAGCCATTGGCTGGTGGCCTTTGGAGTCATCACGCTGTGGCTAATGGTCTATGTTTACTACGAAACCGATCAGATTCACCGTTTGCTAGGTTACGCATTAACGATCATTGTAGCTTTGCGGATACTGGCAGGTGTATTTACACCCTCAGTAGCGGCACGCCTTAGTTGGCCTAAGTGGCAACCATTAAATCAGCATATGCAACATCTTAAAATGCGTGAGTTGCCTGTGCAACATGGCCATAACCCATTAGGCATGCTAGCGGTGTATTGGCTATGGGCTTGCATCGCTTTATTGGCGTTCACAGGTTGGTTGAGTCGCACCGATGCCTTATGGGGTGAGGATTGGCCAGTAGATTTACATGCGGGCTTAAGCTATGTGTTGATGGCCAGCGTGTTGTTGCATGTGGTGGCGGTATTGGTGTTGTCGTGTTTGGCGCGCCAACATTTATTGGCGCAAATGCTGCACGGCCGGTTAACTAAGTTTAGCGCTAAGTCTAAAAAAACCAACTCAGCACATACAACGTTTCCCTGAGTCAGTTTAGCTAGCCTAGGTATACACTCACCTAGATATTCACTCGCCCAGCTCAGACCAGCGCGTTATTGCTCAATCGGTGGGGCCACTTTCAGCACTTCTTGCACCGTCGTAATGCCTGCTGCTACTTTCTCGGCACCGTTTAATAATAACGGCTGCATGCCTTCTTGATACGCGGCGTTTCTCAATACAAATAAATCGGTTTCCGGTGTAATTAACTTTTTGATTTTATTGGTAAATGTGAGCATTTCATAAATGCCAGTACGGCCGCGATAGCCCGTATTGCGGCACTCTAAACAACCCACCGCTTTCATGGCTTTGGTCGGCTTGGCCGCTTTAAATGGATGCGTGACAGATGCCCATTCTTCATCGGTCAGTTCAGTCGGTGCTTTACAGGCCGGGCACAAGGTGCGTACTAAGCGTTGGCCCATAATGCCTAACATGCTGGAGTGTATTAGGTAGGCTGGGATGCCCAAATCAATCAAGCGCGTCACCGCCGACGGTGCATCGTTGGTATGCAAGGTGGACAGCACCAAGTGACCCGTCAGCGCTGCTTGTATGGCCATGTCAGCGGTTTGCGTATCGCGGATTTCGCCCACCATAATAATGTCCGGGTCTTGCCGCATTAGCGTACGTATGCCTTCGGCAAAGCCTAGCCCAATATTTTGCGTCACCTGCATTTGGTTAAACGCCGGTTCTATCATTTCAATCGGGTCTTCTATGGTGCTGACATTGACTTCTGGCGTAGCGATGAGTTTGAGCGTGGAATACAGCGTAGTGGTTTTGCCAGAGCCGGTTGGCCCGGTGACTAAAATAATGCCGTTAGGGGCTTTGGTCCATTGCGACCATAACTCGGCTTGTTTTTTGGAAAAGCCTAATTGTGCAAAGTCTTGCACAATCACATCGGGTGAAAAAATACGCATCACCAGCTTTTCGCCAAAGGCGGTCGGCATGGTAGAGAGCCTTAATTCCACTTCTGCGCCATCGGCCCCGACGGTTTTAATACGGCCATCTTGTGGACGACGTTTTTCCACCATGTCCATACGCCCCAATAATTTAATGCGGCTGGTAATGGCGTTCATAATATTGCTAGGCAATTGGTACACTTGGTGCAATACACCGTCA
>DASWSZ010000224.1:0-6024 GCA_036402395.1 Methylophilus sp. | reverse complement strand
CCCACGCCATATGCCATTAAGTTGGCTTCCATTGAACAGTATGGATTTATCATCTTGATTGCATTGATGTTTACCGGTGTGCTAGGTAAAATCATTTCGCCGGTGATTAACTTGTTTGAGCGCTTAATTTTTACGGTGTTTATGTAGCTTGCGCCACTTTTATTTGTAATAATTTTTTTAATTTTTTCACTTTTAGGTTTCACATTATGGCGGTAGAACGCGTTTTATCAGGCATGCGCCCCACTGGGCAGTTGCATTTAGGCCACTATCACGGCGTACTCAAAAACTGGCTTAAGCTACAGCATGAGCATGAATGCTTGTTTTTTGTCGCCGATTGGCACGCACTCACCACCCATTACGATACGCCAGAAGTGATAGAAGAGAGCGTGTGGGACATGGTGATTGACTGGTTGGCCGCAGGCGTAGACCCGGCGAATGCCACCATCTTTATTCAATCGCGCGTGCCTGAGCATGCCGAACTCTATACTTTGCTCAGCATGATGACGCCACTGAGTTGGTTAGAGCGTGTACCGACTTATAAAGATCAGCAAGAAAAGCTCAGCAATAAAGATTTATCGACCTACGGCTTTTTGGGCTACCCTTTATTGCAAAGTGCGGATATTTTGATTTATAAAGCTACGCAAGTGCCAGTGGGCGAAGACCAAGTGCCGCATATTGAACTCACACGCGAAATTGCGCGTCGCTTCAACCATATTTATGGCCGTGAAAAAGGCTTTGAAGAAAAAGCCGAAGCCGCTATTAAAAAGCTAGGTTCAAAACGCGCAGCTTTCTATGAAGAAATGCGCGCCGCTTATCAAGAAAGTGGCGATGAAGAAGCGTTGGAATCGGCGCGCGCCATGATAGAAGAGCAACAAGGCATGAGCATGGGTGACAAAGAGCGTTTGCTGGGTTACTTAGAAGGCGGCGGTAAAATCATTTTGGTTGAGCCAGATTACAAACTGACACCTGCGTCTAAAATGTTTGGCTTAGACGGGCAAAAAATGTCTAAATCTTACAACAACACCATTTCTCTGCGCGAGCCACTCGATGTAGTCGCCAAGAAAATTAAAACCATGCCTACCGACCCAGCGCGCATCCGCCGCACCGATCCAGGTGATCCTGCCAAATGTCCGGTATGGCAACTACATGAAGTGTATTCCGACGAAACAACCAAAGACTGGGTACAGCAAGGCTGTAAATCGGCCGGGATAGGTTGCATAGAATGCAAACAGCCAGTGATAGATGGCGTGGTGAATGAACTCAAACCAATCCAAGCACGTGCCGCAGAATATGCGGAAGACCCCACTTTGGTGAAAAATATCGTGGCAGAAGGCTGTGAAAAAGCGCGTAAGCTGGCACGTGAGACCATGCGAGAAGTGCGTGATGTGATGGGTTTAAACTACTCCTAGTAATGAAATACTTGTGATGAATCATTGGCTAGCCCTTGCTATCGCAATTTTTGCAGAAGTGATTGCGACTAGTGCACTAAAAGCATCTAACGAGTTTACCAAGCTAATACCCTCTATGATTGTGGTAGCTAGTTATGGCATTGCGTTCTATTTTATGGCCATTAGTATGCGCGTGCTGCCTGTAGGTATTATGTATGCCATATGGTCTGGTATGGGCATTGTGCTCGTTTCTCTCATTGGCTGGCTAGTCTATAAACAAACGCTAGATTTGCCGTCTATGATAGGCATGGGCTTAATTATTGCAGGCGTCATCGTCATTCACTTATTTTCAAAATCAGTGGGGCATTAACACAAAGTAGGGGTGCAAATGGTTTTGTGCACATCACATTGGGCGATGCATAAATGAACGTTGGGCAAACCTCGTTTGCGCCACCCCTAAAAAGCAAACTTAGCATCAACGTTATTGCAAGTGCAGAGCCCGTGGCAATCTAAGACGACAGTCTAGTTAGCAATAGATTGCTTCGCTTTGCTCGCAATGACGTAGCTGTTAGTATGCGTTTTATCAGCGTTAATAGGGTGTGCAAGTGATTTTTCTGCACACAGCATCAGCAGTAATAAACGAACGGTGAGCCAAGCTTTTATGCATCACCTTATCAAAGGCGAGTGATTTGTTACTAAATACACACGATATTAAAATCAACGGCGAAACTCTTAACGCGCTGCCGCAGGATTTATATATTCCGCCTGATGCACTGGAAGTGTATTTAGATACCTTTGAAGGGCCGCTCGATTTATTGCTGTATTTAATCCGCAAACATAATCTGGATATTCTGGATATCCCCATGGCGCAACTGACGGTGCAATACATGGGCTATGTGGAGAAAATGAAGGTGATTAAGTTGGAGTTGGCAGCGGATTACTTGCTGATGTCAGCCATGCTGATTGAGATTAAATCGCGCATGTTGCTGCCCAAGCCGACAGAGGTGGCCGAAGAGGACGACCCGCGTGCCGAGTTGGTGCGGCGCTTAATGGAGTATGAGGCGATTAAGCTGGCAGCGCAGCGCTTGGACGCGATGCCTGTGGTGGGTGCGGAATTACAAGTGGCGGCAGCCTATTATCAGCACATCAGCCAAATTAAGCCACCAGAAGTGAGTTTGGATGACTTATTAGAGGCCTGGAAAAATGTGCTCAAGCGCGCTAAGCTTAATCAACATCATAAACTTGGGCGCGCAGAGTTGTCGGTACGTGAGCATATGAGCTTGATTTTACGGCGCTTACAGACCGAAACTTTGGTAGAGTTTTCGGCATTATTTGATATGGTAGAAGAGGGCGTGCCTAAATTGGTGGTGAATTTTCTCGCCATTTTAGAGCTGGCCAAAGAAGGCTTAATCCGCATCACGCAACAAAGTGCGTTTACGCCGATTTATGTACAAGCGGTAAGTGCTGAGTAGACAACATGGCCATGAAAGAACTAGACAATATTCATCAAATGAAACAAGTGCTGGAGGCCGCACTGCTTACGGCTGGCCAGCCATTGAGCTTGGACGATTTGTTAAAATTATTTGCCGGCAAAATGGAACGCACCACTTTGCGCATGTTGCTGGATGAGTTAAAACAAGACTGGACAGAGAAAACATTGGATTTGGTGCAAGTGGCCAGTGGTTATCGTTTTCAGGCCAAAGTGGAGTACAGCGAATTTATTACTAGACTCAACCCAGACCGCCAACAAAAATACTCACGCGCGGTGATGGAAACCTTAGCGATTATTGCCTATAAGCAGCCAGTGACGCGCGGCGATATTGAGCAAATTCGAGGCGTAGCAGTAAACCCCAATGTGATACGTCAATTGCAGGAACGCGAGTGGATAGATGTGGTCGGACATAGGGAAGTGCCGGGGCGACCATCGTTATATGCCACCACTCGGTATTTTTTGGATGATTTGAATTTACGTTCTTTGGCCGAGTTGCCGCCATTTGAGGACTTTGCGCAAACTGAAATTGCGCTGTCAAATTAAAGCTGGCTTAATCAAATCTTATCCAATTAAAAGACATTTGAATTAAGCAATACGCTAATCAGCGTTAAACAATCGCCACCTGTAAAGTACAAGAGTACAAGTGGCGATTATTTATTTAGTGATGATGACCGCCTTCGCCATGGACATGTTGGTGCGTCACTTCTTCTTGTTTTGCCGTGCGCACATCAGTAATGGTGGCTTTAAACAGTAAGCGTTCGCCCGCCCAAGGATGGTTACCATCCACCACCACTTTGCCATCAGCAATTTCGGTCACGGTGTATAAAATCACGTCACCGGTGTCGTCTTCGCCTTCAAACTGCATGCCGACTTTTAAATCTTTGCTAGGAAACGCGGTGGCTGGTTCAATTTGCACCAAGGTTTCGTCATATTCGCCAAATGCATCCACAGGCTCAAGATTCACTTCAACCACGTCACCCACGTTTTTGCCGTGCATGGCTTCTTCCACTTTTGGGAAAATATTGTCATAGCCGCCATGTAAGTAGGCGACTGGATCTGTGCTGGATTCCAATACTTCGCCATCACTGTTTTTAAGTTCGTAAGTCATGGTGACTACGGTGTTCATTGCTACTTGCATGGGCATGTCCTAAGGTCTAAGAGATCAGTATAAAGGGGTTAAAATAAGGCAACAGCCTGAATTTTAAACTATTTATGGTGATTTTGCATATGCGTGTGGGTGTTTTTGTCGCCATTGCCAAGGCGGTGTGGGTGACTTAGCGCGCCATAAACCCAATTTTTGCTGACGCGCTTGTTGTTGTGCCTGCAGCAAACTGCCATCCATAGCGTAACGTTGGTTATACCAAGCATAGCCGTTGGCCACCATATAGGCGCTGGCCGATTGTTGGTTGCAGTGCAGTATGCCTAAATCGCGCTGATATTTATCTATACCGGATAATTGCACCTGTATTTGTGCGGTTTTACAGAGTTTCATCAAGGCAAGTCTAGACTTTTTGCCATAGGCTTGGTTGCGCTCAGGCGCATCAATATCACGCAGGCGCAATTTATATTGGCGCATTCCGTCGTCTATTTTCACGGTATCGCCATCATAATAGCGTGTAATTTTAGGGTAAGTGTCTGCAGCTGCTAACGCTGATGTCAGCCAAGAAAATAACAGTAATACGGAAAGCGTGATGGCGTGCTGCATACCAAATTTAAGCCGCTGGCTGATCGTGCTTGCTGTCCAATAGGCTGTAATAGTTAGCAGGTTCCAGCACTGTCGGTACTGCCTCATCTAACATATTCGGGTAGTCTTTGCTGTAATGCAGGCCGCGACTTTCATGCCGGTCTATCGCATTTAATACAATCAATTCAGCCACTTGCAATAAATTACGCAACTCGATTAAATCGTTGCTAATTTTAAAATTGCTATAAAATTCGTGCACCTCATCACGCAGCATATGAATGCGATGCAAGGCGCGACTTAAGCGTTTATTGGTGCGGACAATGCCGACATAGTTCCACATAAAGCGGCGCAGCTCGTTCCACGTATGGGTAATCAGCACTTCTTCATCGGCATCAGTGACGCGACTTTCGTCCCATTCTGGCAAAGTGGTAAAGGGTACGGCAGGGCAATCTAAAATATGCTTGGCTGCGGCTTGGCTAAATACCAAGCATTCTAATAGTGAATTGCTAGCTAAGCGATTTGCACCATGCAAGCCGGTGCATGCAGTTTCACCTATGGCATAGAGATGGTCAATATCCGTTCTGCCGATGTCATCTGTCATAATGCCGCCACAGGTGTAGTGTGCTGCTGGCACTACCGGGATAGGCTGCTTGGTCATGTCGATGCCCAGCTCTAAGCAACGCTGATGAATATTGGGAAAGTGCTCTTGAATAAACGCCGCTGGCTTGTGCGAAATATCTAAATACACACAGTCTATGCCGCGTTTTTTCATTTCATAGTCGATGGCTCTAGCCACCACGTCACGCGGCGCCAGTTCAGCACGTGCATCATGTGCGGGCATAAAGCGGCTGCCATCGGCTAATTTGAGTAGCCCGCCTTCTCCCCGTACCGCTTCAGAAATCAAAAACGATTTGGCATGCGGATGGTACAAGCAGGTGGGGTGGAATTGTATAAACTCCATATTGGCAATGCGGCAGCCTGCGCGCCAAGCCATGGCAATGCCATCGCCAGTGCTGACATCCGGATTGGTGGTATACAAATACACTTTGCCAGCACCGCCAGTGGCCAGTACCGTATGTTGTGCGGCCAAGGTCAGTACTTTGCCGGATACGTTATCCAACACATACGCACCTAAACAGCGGTTATCGACATTTTTGTCACTTAAAGCTTGTTGGCTTAGTTTTTTGCTGGTGATTAAATCAACCGCAATATGATGTTCCAATAGCGTGATGTTGTGGTGCTCACGGATGCGTTCGGTGAGCGTTTTTTGCACGGCTTGGCCGGTGGCGTCCGCCACGTGATAAATGCGTCTGTGGCTGTGGCCGCCTTCACGCGTTAAATGATAACCGCTGTCATCATGTTCGCGGGTAAATTGCACTCCTTGGCCGATAAGCCACTCTATAGCATCTTTGGCTTTGGTCGCCACCATGCGCGTCACGGCTTGGTCGCACAAGCCAGCG
>DASWSZ010000223.1:0-12970 GCA_036402395.1 Methylophilus sp. | reverse complement strand
ACGTTTTGCAGATTTTGCCAGCCAGCTGGGGCGTAGCCCACTTGAAACTTAGCCGCAATTTGTCCACTTAAGCCACGCGCTTTTAAGTAGTTGATAGCACGCTCTGATTTTTTAAGCTCAGCTTTGTAGTATTGCGCCGCTTGTTGCAAGGCCTCTTGCAAGCCCACCACCACTTTTTGCGCTGGCCTATCAGGGTCACGCGATTCTTGCGGCACAATCATGCCGACATTTTTAGCCAAATCCTGCACTGCCTCGACAAAACTTAAGCCTGCATATTCCATTAAAAACCCTAGCGCGGTGCCATGCGCGCCACAGCCAAAACAATGATAAAACTGCTTTGTGGGGCTGACGGTAAAACTGGGGGATTTTTCGTTATGGAACGGACAGCAGGCAGAGTAGTTAGCGCCCGCTTTTTTCAGTGGCACGCTTTTGTCAATGACATCGACGATGTCAACACGATTGAGTAGTTCTTGGATGAAACTGTCAGGAATCAATGGCTACGTCACTTTCTGGCTGCAAGAAACAAATGGCCAAGCAACATATGGCCAAGTAATAAATGACTAAGTTACTCAATTAAATTTTTTGCTGACTTAATTCACATGCATGCGCGCATCACATTGAATCTGGCACCTTGGCTTGCTTAACACTTGGCATGCATTCAATACAGTTGCAAAGCGCGGCGGCTTTAGCCCAACACAAATCAAAAAGGAGCTTACGCTCCTTTTATTTTACTACGCATTCACTTAAGCAAGACGCGCTTTAATTAAGCCAGAAATCTTGCCCATATCGGCCTTGCCCGCCACTAAAGGCTTGATGGCAGCCATGACCTTACCCATGTCCTTTACACCTGCGGCGGCTGTATCGGTCACCACTTGCTCCAAAATCACTTTAATTTCGTCTTCTGTCAGCTGCTGTGGCAAGTAGGCTTGCAATACTGTGGTTTCAAATTTTTCAATATCAGCCAAATCTGTTCTGTTAGCAGATTCATAAGCCGCAATTGAATCACGGCGTTGCTTGAGCATTTTTTCAATCACCGCAATCACCGCTGCATCATCTAGCTCAATACGCTCATCCACTTCACGCTGCTTGATGGCCGCTTGCAGTAAACGGATAGTGCCTAAGCGTGCGGTGTCTTTGGCGCGCATAGCATTTTTCATGTCTTCGGTGATCTGTGCTTTTAAGCTCATGTGTTCAATCCATCTATACTTTTAAAAAAAACAACTCAATCAAAATAGCAAGCTATAAAAACAATAAAGCCGTGTACTTAATTTAAGCACACGACCTTATAATTTGTAGTGACAATGAGAGTAGTCACCATGCACTGCTGACCACCGCATCACGGCGACCTACTTAAACTTAATAAAGTTTAGCTGGCAATGTTTGGTTACGCAGACGACGGTACTGGCGTTTAACCGCTGCAGCCGCTTTACGTTTACGTTCCCAAGTTGGTTTCTCGTAAAACTCGCGCGCGCGAAGATCATTTAACAAACCAGTTTTTTCAATTAAGCGTTTAAAACGGCGAAGAGCAACGTCAAACGGCTCATTTTCTTTTACACGTACACTAGACATTCGTTCTCTCTTATCTGCAAAATTCTTTAAGTGGTGCTCAAGCTATAAATCTATAAACTTGAGAAAAGTCCACTATTTTAATCGTATAATTCTTTTATTTCAATCTCTTTATGACTTTAAGCTGATAAAAGTCGTGTTTTTACACAAAGTGTTATTTTTATTAGGAAATCACCAACCATGCTGGTGTTAGGTTTTGAATCATCCTGCGATGAAACAGGCGTCGCGCTGTACCATACCGAATTAGGCTTACTCTCACATGCCTTACATTCACAAGTGGACATGCACGCAGCCTATGGTGGCGTGGTGCCAGAACTGGCTTCGCGTGACCACATACGTCGGGCGATTCCATTAACAGAAATAGTACTTAAACAAGCCAACAAAACATTGGCTGATATTGACGGCATTGCCTACACCCAAGGCCCGGGCTTGGCTGGCGCGCTATTAGTAGGCACCAGCATTGCGCAATCGCTGGCTTACGCACTGAATGTACCTACCGTGGGCGTCCATCATTTAGAAGGCCATTTACTGGCGCCGCTATTAGAAGCCAACCCGCCACAATTTCCATTTGTAGCCCTGTTGGTGTCTGGCGGGCACAGCCAGCTCATGCGTGTCGATGGCATAGGGCAATATCAATTGCTAGGCGACACCTTAGATGATGCCGCCGGTGAGGCATTTGATAAAACTGCCAAACTGTTGGGTCTTGGCTACCCGGGGGGGCCAGCGCTTGCCAAATTAGCGGCGCAGGGAAAACCGCGCTTCAAACTACCACGCCCCATGCTCAATAGTGGCGATTTAAATTTTAGCTTTAGTGGCTTAAAGACAGCGGTGCTAACCTTAGTGAATCAACAAATACTATTAAATCAGCAAGCTTCCATGCCAATTCAAGGCGAAGGCGAGACCAAGCATGAGCTAGAAAGTCAACAGAGAAACGTCGATACGCTGGATTTGGTTATTAAGGCAGATATTGCGTGGGAGTTTCAAGAAGCCGTCACAGAAATCCTCACTGCAAAATGCATGAGCGCCTTACGTGACACAGGCTTGGATAATTTAGTGGTGTCTGGCGGTGTGGGCGCTAACACGCGCTTGCGCGAGCGCCTAAACGCTGCCGCCAAACGCAAGTTGTGCAGAGTCAGCTATCCACGCTTAGAATTTTGTACCGACAATGGCGCCATGATTGCATTTGCTGGCGCCATGCGGCTAAAAGCAATGCAATCCGCTCAGCAGGACTATAGTTTTGGGATTAAGGCACGCTGGGATTTAGCTGAGCTCGCCGCACCCTAGGCAGGAGCCTGACTGGTCAACAGTGATAGCAAGCTTATGGCTGCAGGCCTATTTTTTACCAAATTTAGTTTCGGTACCTGCCAATATCTTTTGAATATTGCTTTTGTGGCGCCATACCAAGAATAGCGACATCACCAATACCAGCCAAATGTAATCCGGATAAGGTGATAGCAACACCCAAGCGATGACGGGGGCCACTACTGCGGCAATGATAGCGGACAGCGAAGACATGCGAGTGGCGGCAAAGGCCAGTAGCCATGTTAATAGCGCGGCTAAACCTAGCCACACATCAATGCCCAACATCACACCGAGTGCAGTGGCTACGCCTTTACCGCCTTTAAAGCGATGAAAGATGGGATAAAGGTGCCCGAAAAATACCGCTATGCCCACCGCTGCTACCACCCACATCACATCCACCGCCTGTAGCGCCAGCCACACTGGCAGCCAGCCTTTAAAGGCATCGCCCAGCAAGGTTAATATTGCCGCTGATTTTTTGCCGCTACGTGCCACATTGGTCGCGCCTATGTTACCACTGCCCACGGTACGCGGATCAGGCAAGCCATAGACTTTACTGACGATAATGCCAAACGATATCGAGCCTATAATGTAGGCTGCGACTATCCATACCAATGGCACCAGCGTCACCGGGATAAACCCTAATTCACTCATCATGCATCCTTCGTTTCTTTTTAATGCTGTTCTGTTTTAGAATCTCAGCATTACATTCTAAACCATCGCAAAACCATGGACACCATTTTTTTAGAGCAAGTCAAAGTGCAGACCAAGCTGGGCGTGCCGGAATGGGAGCGCATGGTGGCACAAACGATTATTTTAGATATTGAAATTTCTTATGACTTAAGCGCATCCTGCAAAAGCGATGCGATTGCCGACACCATTGATTACGGTCAAGTCGTGAGTCGTATTCGTGAAACGTTGACTAAGCACAGCTTTAAATTGGTAGAAGCATTGGCCGAACATGTGTGCCAGCTAATTTTAATGGAGTTTGGTGCGCTTAAGGTTAAAGTGAAAGTGGCTAAGCCCAGTGTGCTGCCGGGCTTGAAGTCCTTAGGCGTAGCTATCGAGCGCAACGCACACTAGCAAAGCTACATGGCCAACTCACCAGCTAAAAGTGCCTTCATACGCAAGCTCAACAAGTTGGTAATGCTTTAGGCTCTACGATAAATATTTTCATATAATTGGTGCCGCTCGTTTGCTTTTTTAAGCAAACTATGGCTATCTATCAAAGTGTCGTTTATTAATGAGATTCAGCCTTAAATACATGATGATTCGCCATGACCATTGAGCTCAACACACTAGAAAAGCATCAGGGCAAGCTGACGCTGGTGCTAACCATTGCTTCTGTTGTGATTACAGTGGCGGCCATATTTTGGACACTATTCTATATTGCCATTCAAGATTGGGCTAGTGTACTGATTGAGACTACCTTGGTCGTGCTAGGCTACATGGGCTACCGGCATACCAAACTTAACAACACCAAAATAATAGCGCATGTGTATTTCCCGTTACTGTTTATCACTATGTGTCTCATTTGCTTCTTTTTTGATGTGCCTAATGCGGTAGTGGCCAGATCCAATCACCATTACTTTCTGCCCATGGTGTTATACGCCTACGTACTGTATCAGGATGACCACCGCTATTTAAAAATTGGCGTACCGGTATTGATATCGCTGGCTTTTATGGTATTTGCCTCTACCCATATTGGCATCAATTATTCTGGCCTCACTAACGAACAGCGCTTGATCGGGGTGTGGATTACCAACAGCATCGCGCTGGTGATGCTGTTTTTAGTGGCACTGATCATGCACTCCGACTTTAAAGTGCGGCATACGCTTGAGCTAGAACTGAGCAAAGCCTTATTAAAAAACGAACTCAAACTCTACTTTCAAGCACAGGTAGAAGAGCATGGTAAGGTATTGGGCGCTGAAGCGCTGACGAGGTGGCACCATCCCAGCTTAGGCACAATAGAACCTGATGTATTCATCCCGCTGGCAGAAAAATCAGAGTTGATATTACATTTGGGCAAACATGTATTACATGCTGCCTGCCAGCAATTAGTGACTTGGGCGCACTGCGAGACCACTCGGCAGTTAACGCTGTCGGTCAATATCAGCGTTAGGCAGTTTCAACAAGCTGAGTTTGTGCCTGAACTGATTGCCTTAATCAATGAGACGCAGATAGACGCTAGCAAGTTGCAGTTGGAAATCACCGAAAGTATTTTTGCGTATGACTTAGAGCCCATTCTGCTAAAAATGGCGCAGCTAAAATCTTATGGCATCAAACTATCATTGGATGATTTTGGCACTGGCTACTCTAGCTTAGCCTACGTAAAAAAGCTGCCACTGGACGAGTTGAAAATTGACAAGTCATTTATTAAAGAGGTCCTCACCAGCGGCAGCGATGCCACTATCACCAAAATGATTATCGCGCTGGCGCATGAATTGCACATTACGATTATTGCGGAAGGCGTAGAAACGCTAGAACAACAACAATTCTTAATCAACTATGGCTGTTTTAATTTTCAAGGCCATTTATTCAGCCGCCCTTTACCCATCGATGAATTTAATGCCTTTGTAATTGCAAATAGTTTAGCGATCAAATACCCACACCCTGCCTTCGTCAAAACTAGACATGAACATGTTGTGCAGTAGCATGGGAATTAGCCTCTGGGATGATGCACGCTGTGTAACTGCTTTAAGCGCTCGCGCGCCACATGCGTATAAATCTGCGTAGTAGAAATATCGGCATGGCCCAACAACATTTGCACTACACGCAAATCTGCCCCGTGATTCAGTAGATGCGTCGCGAAGGCATGGCGCAACACATGTGGACTCATAGGCTTGGTGATGCCAGCCAGCACGGCATAGCGTTTAATCAAATACCAAAAGGCCTGACGTGTCATACTATCCGCGCGATTAGTGACAAATAAGGCATCGCACAGCCGCTTTTGCAAAATTTCCGGGCGCGCATATTTCAGGTATTTGTCTATCCAATCCGCCGCCTCTTCCCCCATTGGCACCAAGCGCGTTTTGCTGCCTTTACCAGTCACACGCACTACACCATCTTGCGTGCTTACTTCATTGACCTGAATGCCAACTAACTCCGACACACGCAAGCCACTGGCGTATAACAGCTCCAACATCGCGCGGTCGCGCATACCTATGGGCTGTTGAATATCCGGCGCCTTCAGTAACTGTTCTACTTCTTGCTCGTTTAGGCTTTTAGGTAAGCTACGTGGCAACTTGGGTGATTCCAATTGCAACGTGGGGTCAGTTTGTACCAAATGCTCGCGCAACGCATAACGATAAAAACGACGCAAACTAGCAATCAGTCGACTGACACTGCGCGCCTGAGACTGTGGTGACTTAATCGCTAAATACTGCTGAATATGCTGATTGGCAACCGCAGTTAAGGATACCTTTTCCTGCTGTTCACACCACAATGCAAACGCAGCTAAATCCTGGCGGTAGCTGTCTAGGGTATTTTTGGCCAGCCCGTCTTCTAACCACAAATGGTCAATAAAGGTATCCAACAACTGCTGGTGATAATGAAGGGGCTGCGAATTCACATTCAAACAGATTGACTCGTAGCCATGCTGGTCTCTTGCTGAGTTAAGGCACCCTCATGCTGCAGCAACCACTTTTTAATGGTGATGCCCTGCTCTACACCTCGCATAAAGCCACCTAAGCCCGTTTTAGCCACTACCCGATGGCATGGCACCACCAATGGCAAATGGTTGGCGCCACAGGCATTGGCTACTGCACGCGGACCTGATCCCACCATCACCGCCAACTCGCCATAGGTTCTGGTTTGACCACTTGGGATGGCGCTAATCATGCTCCACACCTTGCGCTGAAAAGGTGTACCTTTGTACACCAAAGGCAAATTAAAATATGCGTGTGGATTAGCGAAGTAGTGCTGAATTTGCTCGGCAATTTGCAAGGTAATTTTAGAAGGCTTAGGCTTGGTTTCTACCGGCTGTGATAAAAACACAATATCCACTTGCATACCGTGTGCGCTAATCCCCACAAACCCAAAAGGCGCGTCGACTAGAACATCATAAGTCAGTGGCATTTTTGATTGTTTGTGCATACGCTAATTTAACTGATTATTTCAGTTAAATGCAAATGAAAAAAGCCTTGAAACTCAGAAAGTCGCAAGGCCTTTGATGTACATCTAAGAAAACACTAACTTATGATGCTGCGCTCTCTTTTTCGCGCGACACTAATTTTTCTTTAATACGTGCAGATTTACCTGAACGCTCACGCAAGTAGTACAGTTTGGCACGACGTACATCGCCGCGACGTTTTAACTCTATG
The DNA here is from genome assembly GCA_036402395.1 of Methylophilus sp. Lineage (GTDB taxonomy): Bacteria > Pseudomonadota > Gammaproteobacteria > Burkholderiales > Methylophilaceae > Methylophilus. Next base: position 5,783 of record DASWSZ010000223.1, on the reverse strand, counting down.
CTTGCAATCAATGGTGAATAAGTTTGGAATGTACGCTCTACACCTTCGCCAGATGAGATTTTACGCACGATGAATGATGAGTTTAAGCCGCGATTACGTTTAGCAATCACCACACCTTCATAGGCCTGCACACGTTTACGTGTACCTTCCACTACGTTTACGCCCACAACGACGGTATCGCCCGGTGCAAAATCAGGGATGGTTTTGTTGAGGCGGGCAATTTCTTCCTGCTCTAACATTTTAATAATATCTGCCATGTTGTTTCCTTCGTTCCTTTTATATTATGAAAAAGCTTGTTCCTGCTTCTAGTGCTTTGCCAAAATCTGTCTTATATTCAGATAACTGAACGCAATCCACACTTTTCCAAACTCCTAGCTGAAAGAGCCTTTGTGCTAATGCTTATCAGCATCACTCTCTTTAAGCAGCCGTGCTTCTTCTTTCGTCAACGACCTTGCGGCCAATAAATCCGGGCGTTTCGCCCTTGTTAGTAACAACGATTGGGTTAATCGCCATTCTCTAATTTTTTTGTGGTGACCTGATAGTAACACTTCAGGCACCGCTAATCCTTGATACACTTCTGGTCGCGTATAATGCGGACAATCCAACAAGCCATTGACAAAAGAATCTTCAATCGCTGAATCCGCATCGCCCAATGCACCAGGCAATTGCCTAACAATCGCGTCTATTAACACCATGGCGGGCAACTCACCACCACTTAACACATAATCACCGATGGAGATTTCTTCATCCACTGCGGTACTTAGCAAGCGTTCGTCCACGCCTTCATAACGACTAGCTAATATCACTAAACCAGACTGCTGACTTAACTGCATCACTTTAGCATGCGTGAGCGGCATACCGCGTGGCGACATGTGAATCACGTAGGGTTTAACGCCTAGTGCTTCACAGCTTTTCTTAGCCACGTTAATCGATTGCGCCAAGGGCTCGGCCAACATCACCATGCCAGGGCCGCCGCCATAAGGCCGGTCATCCACTGTTTTATGATTATCCGTGGTAAACACGCGCGGATTAATCATATTCATACTATAAATCTTACGCGCTGTAGCGCGTGCGGTAATGCCATGGGCGGTAATCGCCTCAAACATCTCAGGAAACAAACTAATGACTTCAAAATGCATGGTCAGGTCAACTTAGCTTAACTCACTGATAAACGATGACGCGCTTAGTTCAAACGCATTCAAAAGTCGGCATCCCAATCCACCAGCATGGTTTTAGCTTGCGTATCCACTTCTAACACCACTTGATTGACAAATGGAATCAATCGTTCGATATTGCCTTGGTCTTTACCTGTGTTGACCACAATGACATCATTAGCGCCGGTTTCAAACACATCGACAATCTGACCAAACTCAATGCCTTGCTGATTTTTTACCACCACACCAATCAAATCTGACCAGTAATATTCGTTATCTTCTGGCGCGGGCAATAAGTCACGTGGCACCGCCACTTGCTGACTTTTGCAGGCAAAGGCTGCATCCCTATCGTCTACCCCTTGCAGCTTCACCACCAGTACATCGTTGTGGATTTTCGCTTGCTCGACTTTCAGTTCGCGCCACTGCTCACCTTTACCTACCCACCAAGTCGGGTAGTCAAATAAGCTGTCTAAGGTCTCGGTATCTGGCAGTACTTTTAGCCAGCCTAAAACGCCATAAGGGGCGACTATGCGCCCCATGACTACCAAATTATTTTGCACGGAAACTCATTAAGCATCACCCCTTACCATTAAAGGGGTTGCTAGCATTAAGCGTCAGCAGCAGGTGTTTCCACTGCTTCAGCTGCGGTTGCTTCGGCAGCAGCAGCTTCTGCAGCGGCTTTTTCAGCTTCTGCAGCGGCTTTAGCATCCGCTTCGGCTTTAGCAGCATCGGCAGCCGCTTTAACTTTTGCCGCTTCAGCAGCAACGGCTTTAGCTTTTGCAGCATCCGCTTTTTCAGCATCTTTGGCTTTTGACGCTAACATGGCAGCTGGGCCTTTAGCGTGAAATTTAACTAAACGTGCTACGGTATCTGACATTTGTGCGCCGTTGCCTGTCCAATGCGTAACGCGCGCTTCATCAATACGTAAGCCTTCAGCGCCTGCTCTAGCAGATGGATTGTAGAAGCCAACGCGCTCGATAAAGCGACCGTCACGACGATTGCGTGAATCAGCTACTACGACATTGTAGAAAGGGCTTTTTTTAGAGCCACCACGTGATAAACGGATAACGACCATAATCTTGTTCTCTTAATAATTAATTCTGTGCAGAAAGGCGCGGATTATACGTTATTTATTATGCGCATGGCAAGCAGTTTATTTACTGCGTTTGCTGAGGGTAAGACTTTGTTCTTTAGCGATTTCTACGGTATTCCAATGCCAAGCTCACCAACTCGTGTTGCTTATGCACACCCATCTTCTTATAGATGTTTTTCATGTATTGACGCACCGTCTCTATGCCTATCTCCATCAGCTCTGCCACATCCTTCAAGTCGCGCCCTTCGCTGACCAAAGACACACACTGCACTTCCCTGGGCGACAAATGGTATTCTTCTTTTAGCCTATCCGCCCAAAACTCCTGATTCAGATTCAAATCTTTAATCATCACCAGTGCATGGCAGCCTTGGCGTCTTTCTTCTTCGCTTTTTAACATTTTACTGATGGTCAAGCTAATCGGGCGCACATAGTCACTGCGGTGGATATACACATTAAACAAATTGCAAGTACCATCCTCTTGTATGGCACTGTGTAAAGCTTCTTGCAAACGCCGATCATCAGCGGCAATATCGGCTTGTAACTTGCCTTCTTTCAGCGTTAAGCCTCGGTTAGCCACCAAAATGGCATCTGCTGCTTTGGAAGAAAAAGCCACTTCACCACGACAAGACACCATCAAAATGGCCTGCCCCAATTGCTCTAACCCTTGTTCCAATAATTTAGCTTGCCACAGTTGCTGACTAGCTCTGTCTGTTTCCTCTGCCATAATATATCAACACTTTCATACATTTTTGTTGTTATTGATGATGGTTGCGGTCAACGAACACGCGTACAAAGTACGCTAAATACTTATTGTATATCGATGGGATAATGAATAGTTAATCAGACGACCGACTGCAAACCGACCATACTCCAGTATAACCAGAGCAGTCTAGATTATTCACGATTCACTTACCTATCAACATCCCCTAAATGGTAGGGCACACACTTATTTACAGGATAGCGATGGCAGATAAACGGTGGGATCGCTGACACCAGCACCAGCAAAGCCCGCCATACGCAAGCGGCAAGAGTCGCATAGGCCGCAAGCTCGGCCTTGCGTATCGGCTTGATAACACGATACCGTGATGCCGTAATTTACGCCCAACTGTGTGCCTAGCTTGATAATATCAGCCTTACTCATATCGATTAGCGGCGCGTGGATGGTAATAGTCTGCCCTTCGACCGCGCTTTTAGTGGCTAAATTGGCCATGGCTTGAAACGCTTTGACATATTCGCCACGACAATCCGGATAACCAGAGTAGTCCAACGCATTCACGCCTATAAAAATATCTTGCGCACCCAGCACCTCAGCCCAAGCCAGCGCTAAAGACAGCATAATCGTATTGCGTGCTGGTACATAAGTCACAGGAATCCCCAGCGTAGGGCTGTTGGGTACATCAATCGCATCATCTGTAAGGGCAGAGCCACCAAACAGACTTAAATCTAATTGTGCTGTTTTGTGCATGGTCGCAGCCAAATGCTGCGCTACATGATTGGCCGCTTGCAACTCTGCAATATGGCGTTGGTGATAATCCAAGCTTAAACAATAGCAGTCAAAGCCTTGCGCTTTGGCGATGGCCAAACAGGTAGCTGAATCTAGTCCTCCAGACAGCAGGACGACTGCTTTTTTATTGGTTTTTTCCATATTACACGCCAGGCTTTTCGCCCCACAAAATTTTATGCAATTGCACTTGTAAGCGCACGTTCAGGCCATCTTGCAATACCCAACTGGCCAACTCGGTCGGGGCTAACTGATGGTAGCTAGGCGAGAACAACACCGAGCATTTATCGACCAACTGCAATTCCACCAGCTTTTGTTTGGCCCAATCGTAATCGGCACGCCCACACAGAACAAACTTAATTTCATCACTGGGTTTGATGTGGGCTAAATTTGACCATAGATTATTTTTTTCTTCATTAGACGCTGGCGTTTTAATGTCCAAAATCACCGAGACACGTGGATCGACCACACGGATATCCATGGCGCCACCTGTTTCTAAGGATACGCTGTAACCGACATCACATAAGGCTTTGAGTAAGTCCTTACACTCTTTTTGCGCCAGAGGTTCGCCACCTGTGACTGTCACATAACGCACATGGTAGCTAGCCACTTTGGCTAAAATGTCGGCGATGTCCATATTGCTGCCACCACTAAAAGCATATTCGGTATCGCAATAGGTGCAACGCATGGGGCAGCCGGTCAAGCGTATAAACGCTGTCGGCAGACCGATGCGTGAGGTTTCACCTTGCAGTGAATGGAAGATTTCGTAAATTTTTAATGCCATAGGTTGGGTAATAACATGTTTGGTAAAAACAATAACGCCTACTCAAAGTAGGCGTTATTTTACATCAAAAAACTATTTAAAATTAAGGTTTTACACTTATCACTGCCTGCTTACTAGCGCGCGTCTATTTTAGCGCTTCTAATGCTTTGAGGCGCTTTTGCGCACTAGGCGTTACTTCAGCATTTGGGTGCTGTGCAATTAAGTCTTTCAGCGTTTTTTTGGCATTGCTGACTTGACCAAGCTGAATTTGGCTATTGGCTATGTTGTACATGGCCTCTGGCACTTTAGCATGACCAGCATGGCCGTCCACCAACTTTTGCTGGGTTGCGATGGCCGATTTATAGTTCTTTAAGGCAAATTGCGAGTAACCCATGCCGTACAGCGCATCAGGCACTAATTTGCTGCTTGGATAATCTTTTAAAAACAGGTCATAAGCTGCAAACGCCTCTTTATGCTTGGCAGACTGACTTAATGCATCGGCATCAGCAAACGCTTTGCTGTCTTTTTCTTCCACCGCGGCTGGCGTACTGGTTGGCTGCGCTTCTGATATGGTGCCGCCCTCAATTTTTCGTAAGCGGGTATCGGTATCGGTATACAAATCTTTTTGACGTTGTTGCGTTGCCTCAAGATTATGCGCCGCCACTTCCAAATCGCCCCTTACTTGCGCCAGCTCTTGCTTAAGCTGCTCGATTTGGTTTTGCATATCGACCAAGCCTTGGCCTTGAATCACCGCTTCAATTGCCAGCAAGCGCTTTTCAATAGCGGCTTGGTTCTTTTTCAGCTCGCTGATGGCATTATCGTGCGATTGGTCGTTGGCCAGCGTTTTGGTTTCAACTTCAAGAATTTTCTTGCGCGCCTCTTTGTCGTCAAACAAAGCCGCTTGGCTTGACAGGCTCACACCCAACAAGCCAAGCACCACCATCTGTTTAACAGCCATGTGTCTTAACAAAATGTGATTCACTTTGAGGTTACTCACCTTGATAAACAACATCTACACGACGGTTTTCTTGGTAGCAATTTTCGTCGGCACAATTGACGCTGGCTTTTTCTTCACCGTAGCTCACTGTTTCGATTTGGCTATCTTGTACACCCAATAAATTCAATGATTTTTTGACCGCAACTGAACGGCGTTGACCCAATGATAAGTTGTATTCACGGGTACCGCGCTCATCGGTATTGCCTTGCAAAATCACTTTGGCTGAATCGTGCGTTTGTAAGTATTTGGCATGCGCTTCTAGCACAGGCTTAAAC
>DASWSZ010000222.1:0-1906 GCA_036402395.1 Methylophilus sp. | reverse complement strand
TAAACGATAACCTTGATGATAGACAGAAATTAAACGCCAGCCGAATTGTGGCAATAAATTTAATTTGTTACGCAAATGGCTCACATGCACATCAATGGTGCGCGTATCCAAATCGGGGGTAGTACCCCACACCACTTTGGTTAGATGACCACGTGATAACAACACATCTAAATGTTTAAAGAAATACAACGCTAAGTCTGTTTCCTTTTCAGTGAGTTTGACCGGCTGTTGATTAATCTCAAATCTTCTATTAGCATAATCCACTGTGAGATGTCCGTAATTGACAGACTCAAGCTGCGCCTTATTGGGATTTGCGCGACGGTATAGCGCGTTGATTCTGGCATTTAAAATACTGTTGCTAGGTGGTTTCACAATATAATCATCGGCACCCGCCTCCATTACTTGCACAATGTCTTCTTCCGCATCGCGACCCGTAAGGAAAATTACAGGGGTGACGCTGCCCTTGAGTTTCAAGTTAGTTAATACTTCAGAACCACTCATGTCTGGCACTTCCCAATCGAACAAGCACATATCAAACTTATCGTTGACCAACGCTTTTAAGCAGTCGCGGCCAGTAAAAAAATGATGCACCTCATGCCCAGCCAATGATAGATAGCCCACGATGTCCTCAGCGAAGCTCTTGTTATCTTCTAAAAATGCAATTTTCATCTTTTACCTTCAATCACCTAATTTAATCTTCATATTGAATTAATCTATCTAACGCATAAGCAAACAAACTGGCCACGGTCAAATCGGCACAAGTGCCCGGATTTACTTGCTTTTGCTTGAGTTGATTATCCCATGTGAGCAGTTGGCTTAGATACAGCTTAGGGTTATCCAATAGGTTAAACATTGTTAAATGTTCACGCGCTTGGTATTGAATGTCATCCGCCATCGCTAGATTATGTTTACGTGCAATATGTGAATCAGGAAAAGTTGAGAGTAACGTCAGGTATAACTTAGTGGTGAGCCAAGCATCACGCACTGAGGCATCAGCTGCTAATATGGGGATACCCACCTTAAAAATCGCTTCAAAACCATTGGCGTATTGCATCGCAATCAAATCATGCGGCGCAGACGCTTGCATGGCTGCCAGCAAATTGCAATTGGCTTTCTGATGCACATCGTGCTGCTTGACCCGACCTAAACCACCTGGCTTAGCCAGCGCAATCGCATCAAAAGCATATTGGGCATCTTCCACTGTGGTTTGTACCAAAACTTGCTGCAAGCGCTGGTGCAAAGTGCCGGTTGGGTATGCCAACACCGCGTGCACAAGCGGTGCACACAACAAAATAATACCCAGATTAGTATTACAGGCGACGGCTTTTTGCGTGGCCTCTACACTGTATAAAATACGCTGACCTAAACTGAGGTTGGCCATGCTGACTACCCCACATACCGCCTCGGCGCTTTTGATAAAGTCATAGACGGTCATGCCATGACCATCTGAGAAAATATGCACATTGCCAGGCTTAAGCGCCTCAATCTCCGCTAAACAGGCAGTTTTGTAGGCTTTTGCTACTTGTTGCGGGCTACAGTATTCCAAGTCGTATCCTAAATTTTGCTAATTAAATCGTCCACTAGCGTTTGCGCGATATCGATTTCACAGACACTTTGCAAGCCTTGCCAAGCCGGAATGCTATTCACTTCCAACACCCATAGCTTTCCTTGACCATCACGAATAATATCGACACCACAATAATCAATCTTTAATGCTTGCGACGCTAGCTCAGCTAAGGCAAACAGATGGGGATCCTGCACCGCCTGACAACGAGCACCTTGTGCCACATTATGTAGCCAGCCTTCGCCACTACGCTGCATGGCCGCCACCGCCTGATTATTGACCACAAACACACGGTAGTCATAATTATATACGCCAGTATAAACAAGCTGCTGTAAATAGTAC
>DASWSZ010000221.1:0-4503 GCA_036402395.1 Methylophilus sp. | reverse complement strand
TGTTGCGAATAAGTGTATACACATGAGGCAACTGATGTTGATATACTTAAAAAATCTATGTCTAGTCGCCGTTACCATGTTTATGTCATTGAGCTGTCAAAAGATGTGCTTTATGAAAGCAAGTTCAAAAAATGCAATCCCAATTACATGACTGGCAAGCCTTGCGTTTATGTGGGGATGACAGGCTTAGACCCAGATGTGCGCTTTGATAAGCACAAGGCTGGCATCCAATCGAATCGCTATGTAAAGCAATATGGCTTGCGCTTAATGCCTGATCTGTATGAAGGCTTTAATCCGTTGAGTTATGATGAAGCTGCGCAGCTAGAAGTTGAGATTGGCATTGATTTGCGCAGTGCAGGCTTTGGCGTGTGGCAAGCTTAGAAGCTTAGCGAATGACCTCATATTGGTTTTGCGGGCAAAGCAGCTGCCTACAATAAAAGCAGCCTAAACTGCGTGATGTAGCGCGTGATGATCCATCCTCATGAGAATGTTGCAGCACACATGCTCGAATAAGCATTACTTCAGTAGACTCTCTAGCGTTACTCTCTGGCCGAGCTGGCTTCAGCAGCGATGATGCCTACACCCATGCCACCTGCGGCCCCAGCGCCTCCGCCAGCACCCCCTGCTGCGCCTCCACCAGTAGCAGCACTGCCTTTGCCCTCGCCTCGCCCGCCACCTTCATCATCACCACGCGACGCGCGTGACAATCTTGCTGGGCCGGAAGCTGGCATGACTAAATGACTAGGCAATTGCTCTAAGCCTAGTTGAGTACGCAAATCTGCGCGTAGCGATTTTATCAGTGGCTGAAAATCTACGTATTCTTCATTTTTTAAGCCATTTGCACACGCCACTGCCAGCTCCACTTGGGCAATGGTGCCAAATAAAATAATATCTGCCAGCGTTTCTTCTAACTGCGGTGTATGGTCTTGTCTGGCAGGTGTAAATGAACCCGCTAATGAGCGGTACGCTGCCACCAACGATTTAAGGCGCTCGGATTCCTGCCGATTTTCGCGCTGGCGCTTTTGTTGCACACGCTGCATCACAAATACGCGTATGGCCAACAAAATGACCGCAATCACCAATGAGGCAATAAGCGTTAAAGGGAGTGCGCCAATATCTGAGATTTGCATAGGCTAGACTTTCTAGTGTAGTGATAAGTTGTTGTAAATGGCTTGTTTTATTCTGTAACTTCCGCAATATGCTCAGCAATCAGTCTGGTGCGCACAAAGTTGATATGGCCACGCAAGCCATAAAACATATCGGCAAACGCCGCTGGTATTTTCACTTTGCTTAACCTCACCTCTAGCTGATCTAAATTTTCCATGATGTGTTGACGCTTATCGGCATCAATGGCAGCACTAAAGGCATCCCGCTCCAACTCTAATAATGCTTTGTAAAAAGGATAAATGGCCAGCTGGACTTTCCAGCGGTAAATGCTTGGCGCTAGTTTGATGGCCGGAATAAGGATAAGTAACAAGGGCACAAGGACTAGCAGTATGCGGTTAATCAAGCTGGCAATCCAAAATGGAAAATCACGATACAAAAAGCTTTTGCCAGATTTGTAGTAGCGCGTGGCGTCTGGGCTAATTCTATATTCCTGACTGGTGACATTTGGAAACTCACCTCTTTTGACAAATAAGGTGGCTGCACCATGGATTTCATTGGCGGCGTCTAACAGTAAATCGGATAAAGCAGGATGCAAATTGTCACGCGCAATCAGCTCTACGCTCGGCGCAATCAGGTTTAAATCATTGACTGGGATATTTTTGCCCAAATCAATTGAGCCTTCTGGCAACACTAGTTTATGTAAATATTTGATGCGTCTGGTGTAGCCATCGGCTTGGTCAAAGTTAAAGATATTAATGCCGGGCGTTTTAACCAGCGTTCTAATCAACTGCAACGAGACAGAATCGCCCATGACAAATAGAGCATCTACTTTATCTTGTAACAAATCGGCCACTGGGTCTGCACTCGCAAGGTCTATCAATTGCGTTTTACCACCAGCTACGATGCCGTTTTCTTTGAGGATTCTAAGCGCCAAGGCACGTGTGCCACTGCCAGGCTCACCCACATGCAAGCGCAAGCCAGCAAAATCAGAAATCAGCGCTTTGCTTTCACCGCGGTAAAAAATCATCACCGGTTGATAAGCAATACTGCCTAGCGACATCAGCCCGTCCACTTGGCTTTTCTCGGCTATACCGCCCTGCACAAAACCGACGTCCACCTTGATACGCTTATCAGCCAGTGTATTCAGATTATCGATAGAGCCATTGGAAGGCAGAATGGTGAGCGTTACGCCTTCTCGCGCTAATATGGTTTTGTATTTCAGCGCATTTCTATGAAATATACTGCCCTCTTCACCCGCGGTCATAATTAGACTGGTAGGCGCCGCGGAATCAACAAACATAAAAATAGCCAGACCAATTAAAGCGATTAAGCCTATTACCCATACTGCAAACATGAGTACGCTATGACCATAGATTTCGGTTAACTTCGCCCATATTTTTTGCGTGTGTGCTTTCATTTCCATGTGTTATGTTCTACTTTTCTTCATTTAAATCTGTACATTACTGCATTTTAAGTACCTGCTGCCATTCATAGAGTGTCTATTTTTCTACTAGTTACTCTTTATCCCAATAAGGTTCATCACCAAAACGCTCTGCTAAATAGTCTATTAGCACCCGAATCTTTAACGGTAAATTGCGTTTAGGTAAAAACATGGCATAGACATGTTGCTCAACCGGAATATATTCGGATAACACGGCCTTAAGACGTTTTGCTTGCAGATCCTTACCAATAATAAAGGTAGGCAGCAATGCCAAACCAAAGCCACCTAATACCACCTGCGATAAGGCTTCGTCGTCATTAATGCGTAGCCTACCTGACACAGGTACTGCCACCGCCCCGCCTGGCCCTTTAAAACGCCATAAACCTTTATCGCCCGAGTGTATATAGTCTAAGCAGTTATGTTTGACTAGCTCTTGCGGTATCAGTGGCTCCCCAAACTCTTCAAAGTATTCTGGCGTTGCACAGAGCTTACGTCGGATTGGCGCTAACTTTCTGGCGACCAGGCTTAGTTGCAAATCGCGTGTCACACAAATCACCACATCATATCCCTCTTCGGTTAAATCCACCGCGCGGTCAGTAATGGTCATGTCTATGGTTAGTTGCGGGTAGCGCCGCATAAACTCGCCGATGGCAGGCGCAATATGCAAGGTACCAAACGCTACCGATGCCGCCACTTTGAGCACGCCTCTAGGCTGCGCATTGAGGCTTTCTATCATGTGATGCGCTTCGTCGGCTTCATAGCTAATGCGCATGCAATAGTCATAAAAGCTTGCGCCCACCTCAGTTAAACTTAGATGGCGCGTACTACGATTAAGCAAACTGGCCCCCAGCGCATGTTCTAATTTAGCCACCGCCTTACTTACCGATGACTTAGTCACGCCCAACTTTCTGGCGGCAGCCGAAAAGCTTTGCTCATTCACCACTTGGGCAAAAATGATCATCAGATTTAAATCGTACATGGCCATATTGTATCTCTAGAGGAAACAGTTATGTGCAATTGCAAGGACTAATTTAATATTCAAAGACCTATTATGATGGGATACCGCTTGCTTAGATAGCAAGGTAATCATCAAGGAACATTAAGTCATGTATAAAGCCATTGCCAACACCACATTATTTGCAGTGCTCTACCTTATTTTTATATTACCGAGCTATTACTTTAACCTTGCAAGCAGTATAAACAGTGCTTTGACTGACAAAGCACTAAGTCTACCCTTTGTTTTATATTTATTGTCTATGCTGGTGTTATGTGGCATCTGCTTAATGCGCGGTGCGATGATAGGTAAATATTGGCTGGTGTTGATACCTGCAGTAGCGTTTGTATTTAATCTAACGCCTGTACTTAATGAGATTCCATTGGTCCCGTATGTGTATCATTTACTCGCCATTATTATAGGCTCTGCTTGCCCGCTGGTATCAATGTCCGCACCAGATACGGTGATGCGTTTAGACTAGGACATTTAAAATGTAGAGTAAGTACTGGTGTGGGTGCATAGCTAGCAAATAATTCTAGCGCCATCTATGCCAGAGCTACCCGCTACAGCCTGCTAACTTAATCTTTAAGAAACGCCAACAGCTGCTGTAACGGCTGCGGCTTAGCAAACAAATAACCTTGTGCATAATCGCACTTAAAGCCTTTAAGCATGGTACTTTGCGCGACCGTTTCTACGCCTTCCGCCACCAGCGCTATGCCAAGTTTATGCGCCATTTCAATAATGGCTTCACACAAAATCGCATCGTTCACGTCTGATTCCAGATTCTGAATAAACGACTTATCAATTTTGACATAATCAATATTAAACTTTTTGAGATAGGCCAGCGCAGAGTAGCCGGTGCCAAAATCATCAATGGAAAACTCAATACCAAAATCACTGAGTTTTTGTATGGTTTCTGTCACTTTTTTTGTCGGCTCAAGCAAAATACCTTCGGTAATTT
>DASWSZ010000220.1:0-8990 GCA_036402395.1 Methylophilus sp. | reverse complement strand
CAAAGGATTGTTAGCGTCGCTGGCGTTGCTATCAATATTCACTTCTTTGATGGCATTGGCGTCTGCACCATTCGCATCAGCACCTGTCGTGGCGCCTTGGTTTGCACCCATGCTCTTGTCTTCTACTTTAGCTGGGGTAATTGGGGTGCTTTTACACGCCACCAATAACATCGCCACGCTCACTGCCATCCATACTTTATGATTCATCTTCATTCTCCTCTTTAGTTATAAATAGATACTATTGCTTGATTATTTGGTGCACGCTTATTTGGCGATGGGCGCCCACGATGGCTCGCGCACATCCCCGCTGGCCTCACTCAAACGCTGACGTACGCGACCGTCTGACGATACTGCTGCCAGCGCACCTTTGCCACGTACTTTGGTGGCATATAAGATCACCCGGCCATTGGGTGAAAAACTAGGTGACTCATCTTGTGCACCTTCACTCAATAATTGTACTTGGCCGTTAGTTAAGTCGTGCATGGCCACTTTAAACTTACCACCATCGTTACGAATATAGGCTAAATAGCGGCCATCTGGTGAAAAATGCGGGCTGACATTGTAAGCGCCTTCAAAGGTCACGCGTGTCACATCGCCACCACTGGCCGGCACCTTATAAATTTGCGGCTTACCGCCACGGTCAGAGCTAAAGTAAACATACTTACCGTCAGGCGAGTAAGCAGGCTCGGTATCAATGGCGTTACTCTTGGTGAGCTGCTTTAAATTGCCGCCATTGGCATCTACCGTATAAATTTGCGAGTTAGCACCATAGGTTAATACAATAGCGAGCTTGCTGCCATCTGGCGACCAGGCGGGCGCACTGTTGTTGCCTTTGTAATTAGCAATGACCTTGCGCTCACCAGTGGTGAGCGATTGCACATACACAATGGGCTTTTTCTTTTCAAACGACACATACGCCATTTTAGTCGCGTCTGGCGACCATGCTGGCGAAATCAGCGGCTCATTAGACGACACCACATTTTGTGCATTATAACCGTCAGCATCCGCCACTTGCAGAGTATAGCGCTTGCCTACTTTATTAATATACGCAATTCGACTACTAAATACCCCTTGCTCACCGGTCAGCTTCTCATAAATGGCATCGGCAATTTTGTGTGCCGTGAGACGCGTTTGTGCCGGGCTGATTTGATAATCCACACTGAGTAGCTGCGTTTGCTTCAACACATCCATGAGTTGAAAAGACACTTTTAAACGGCCACCGGCCACCGGCTCTACTTTACCCACCGTCATGGCTTGCGCTTGCAGCGCAGCCCACTCTGCATACTTAATTTGGGCGGGTGCCGTGGGTAAATTGGCCATGCCACGGGTGTCTAGAGTACGAAACAGGCCGCTACGCTTAAGATCAGCGATAACAATTTCATGGATGGATTCTTTACTAGCCAAACCAACAGGCTCAGCCAGCGGCAAAATAGCGATAGGGATTTGCTGCGCGCCACCACCACTAATTTCGATTTCTAGTGCGGCCTGCGCAACATTGACCGCCAATAAGTTCATTAAGACAACAACCAAGCCCAAGCTTTTTATTAATACATTCATAGGTTTATCAACAACTTATTAAAAACTTGATTAGATTTTACTGCAATATGATTTTACTGTGCCCGCAATTACATTTTGATTACATCTTTTACATTTTTGTAACATTATCAATAGTTGCTACCCTAATTATTAGGGCGAAATGTCAGATTTAAGTTCCTGAATTGCGCTTTAGCACTGGGCTCTGCTGGTAAAGGCAAGGGTTCGGACGCCATAATCGCACGCTCCACTGCTTCATCACAAGCAGTATTGCCGCTAGATCTCACCAATTTTGGCTGTCCAGATAAATCACCGGTGGGCAATACGTTAATATCAAAGCGTACTTCTGGGTTGCCATCACCACACAAGGTTTTATTCACATTGCCACGAATTTTGGCGATGATTTTGGCTTTGAATTCACTTACTAAGCTTGCATTAGCACTACTTGCAGCTTTATCGGCCTGTCCATCTTCTTCAGACAACATCGCCTGCTGGATTTTTTTTAGCGCCTCTTGCTGTTTTTTCTCAGCGGCTTTATCCGCCTTTAATTCTTCATCACGCATATCTTGCTTAAGCTTGGCTAACGCCTTTTCTTTATCCAGCTGCTTTTGTTTTTCCAATTCTTTTTGCTGGTCTAATTTGGCCTTCTCGGCCAGATCTTTTTTCTTTTTTTCTAACGCAATTTCGGCGTCAGATTCATCAGGCTTAGGCTCGGGTTTAGGCGTTTCTTTGATTTCTGGCTTAGGCTCGGGCTGGGGCGGTGGTTTAATTTCAGGCTTAGGCTGTTCTTTTACTTGTTCAGGCTCTGCTGTATTTTTAGTCGGCACTTTGTCCCATAGCTCAACTTCCGCCACGTTCATGATGGGATGCGCGGCTTTCCAGTTAATCGACACCATCATGGCAATAAACAACACGCCGTGCACCGCAATCGCGAGGATGCCAGCTTTCCATGAAACAGTGCTTTCGTGCTTTCTTATCATGCTTTATGACACTTCTCTTGAGGGCGCCAGTTAAGTAGCCGGTTTAAACATTAAACCCACTTTGTCGACTTTGGCTTGCTTGAGTAAATCCATCACTGCAATCACCTTGCCATACTGGGTTTTTTCATCTGCCGCCACCACCACTGCACGTGGTGATTTTGCTAACTGCTGCTTGATTTCCACCAGCAATTCATCACGCTCTAAGCGCTTGCCATTCATCTCGGCAGCGCCGTCTTTTTTAATGGTGACGATAATGGGCGCGCCCACTTGCTTCAACGCTTGACCCACTTTAGGCAGCTCCACCACACCAGGATTGGTCATCGGCGCCGTCACCATGAAAATCACCAGCAATACCAAGGTGACATCAATGTATGGGACGACATTGATTTGATTCATCATGCGACGTTTACGGGTTCGACTCATTGCGATTCCTTATTTGTTCGATTATGACTGAATTTAAATATTTCTAGCACCCACACGA
The DNA here is from genome assembly GCA_036402395.1 of Methylophilus sp. Lineage (GTDB taxonomy): Bacteria > Pseudomonadota > Gammaproteobacteria > Burkholderiales > Methylophilaceae > Methylophilus. The sequence goes on along the minus strand of DASWSZ010000220.1, from coordinate 5,996 downwards.
TAGTGAGCGCTGACTATTCTCATCTGCCACTGGATAACTCAGGCTCACACATCTAAAGATGAGACCTGTTATTGGCTCAGCTTAAATTCTACGTTGCAAAATATTGGTGAACTCTTCCATAAAGCTCTCATAACGCACAGATAATCTATCTACACTAGAGGCAAAGCGGTTATAGGCAATCACCGCAGGAATAGCGGCAAACAAACCAATGGCTGTAGCTACCAGCGCCTCAGCAATGCCGGGGGCGACTTGGCTTAAGGTGGCCTGTGCTACATTAGAAAGGCCTCTAAAGGCATTCATAATGCCCCACACCGTGCCAAATAAACCAATATACGGGCTGACGGAACCGACAGACGCTAAAAATGGCAAATGCGCATCTAAGTTATCCAACTCGCGATTATACGCAGCGCGCATGGCACGGCGCGTGCCTTCCATCACATCACTGACTTCCATACGGCCTTGCTGCTTATGGCGCATAAATTCTTTAAAACCGGCCTCAAAAATACTGGCCATGCCTTGTGATTTGCGACGACCGCCATGCAGACCATCGTACAGTTTACTTAAATCGCCACCCGACCAAAACGACGCTTCAAAGTTTTCGGCATCTTGTTCCGCATTTTTAATGGTGAATACTTTGATAAAAATATACCACCATGAAAATAGTGAGGTAATCAGTAAAATCACCATGACCGCTTGCACAGGCAAACTGGCGCCTGCTATCAAGGAAAAAAATGACATGTCATTGGCTACATTCATGTGGACTCCATACTCAGTTTGATGGGGGCGGGAATGCCCGTTGGTTTAAAGGTGATTGCATCGACACAGGCAATTTTCACCTGCGCTTCTATTAAAACTTGCTGCTCGCGCCAAATGGTTTGCTGGCAGGTAAAACTGCTACGGCCCAGTGTAATCAGTTGATTGCTCACCGTCAGTAAGTCATCCAACTTAGCCGATTTTTTAAATTGGATTTGCAGGCTGTGCACCACAAACACCACACCCAGCGAGGCCTTAAGCTGCGCTTGTTCAAAACCCAAATGGCGCAACCACTCGGTGCGGGCACGTTCCATAAAGTTGAGGTACTGGCTGTGATACACCACCTCACCTGCGTCGGTGTCTTCGTAATAGACGCGTACTGGCCAATGAAAAGGGGTTACTGTTGCCAAATTTCTCCACTCGCTAACTGTGCTGGTACTGGCAGGCCAAAATGTTGATACGCCAAAGTGGTCGCCACGCGGCCACGCGGTGTGCGCATCAAGTAACCTTGTTGAATTAAATAAGGCTCTAACACGTCCTCAATAGTATCGCGCTCTTCACCTATGGCAGCGGCTAAGTTATCTAACCCAACTGGCCCACCGCCAAACTTTTCTAACACTGCTTGCAACAGCTTTCTGTCCATCACATCAAAGCCTAGGCTATCCACATCCAGCATTTTGAGCGCAGCATCGGCAATCTTGGAGGTGACCACGCCATCCGATTTCACTTGGGCATAGTCGCGCACGCGTCTTAATAAACGGTTGGCAATACGCGGTGTGCCGCGCGAACGTCTGGCAATTTCAACTGCGCCCTCGGCTTGCATATTCACTTCTAATAAGTTGGCGGATCGATGCACAATTTTAGCCAATTCATCATTGGTATAAAACTCTAATCTGGCGACGATACCAAAACGGTCACGTAACGGATTGGTTAGCATACCGGCACGCGTAGTCGCGCCCACCAGTGTAAACGGTGGCAAATCCAAGCGCACACTGCGCGCGGCCGGGCCTTCACCAATCATAATGTCCAAGCGGTAATCTTCCATCGCTGGGTACAAAATTTCTTCCACCACCGGACTTAATCGGTGAATCTCATCAATAAATAGCACATCGTTGGGTTCAAGATTGGTCAGCAAGGCTGCCAAATCGCCAGCCCGTTCTAGCACAGGCCCTGAGGTTTGGCGCATATTAACGCCCATTTCTTTGGCAATAATATGCGCTAAGGTAGTTTTGCCTAGTCCGGGTGGGCCAAACAGCAGCACATGGTCTAAGGCCTCAGAACGGCCTCTGGCGGCATCAATAAAAATTTCTAATTGCCCGCGCGCTTTTTCTTGGCCGACGTATTCATCTAGGCCTTTCGGGCGCAAGGCGCGCTCAATAGCTTCTTCTTGTGGGCCTGCCGCAGCGGGCGCAATTAAACGGTCGGTTTCTATCATCTATTTAATAATTTCTTACGCACCGCTAACCAACAAACGCGCAGCAGCAATAGTAGAGGAATACCTATAAGCAACCACGGAATGGCACTGGCAATAAAGCTAATCAGCGTGGCCAAGCTTTCCATCATCACGCGGCCAGCATCACGCAGCGCTTGTGCCACCGGCGCAAAAAAGCCTTGCTCGGTAATACCCTGTTTGGCTGTGAAATCAATATTCACCGCTACTAGTTCGGTTTCTAAGGCTAATAACTTACGTATGCTGGCGAGGCTATCTAACTGGCTTTGCGTATTGGCTAGCTCACGTTCCACCTCAATAATGTCTTTAAATTGCGCGGCTTTATCATTCAACATTAAACGCAAACGGTCACGCAATTCGGTTAAATTTTTAATGCGCGCTTCGGTATCCACCACTTGATTGGTTTTGTCTTCGGTTTCGCGGCCATGTTGCACAATTTCACCGCTTTTGGCCAAACCGGCCATAAATATGGCTACATTACGCGGCGGAATGCGCGCACTTAAGTTGGCGTAAGGTGGGCTGTAATCGGTGGCGCGCTGTATGCTGGCGTTTAAAATTTGGCAGCGCAAGGCTTCACAATGCTGCACGGCCGCTTCAAAACTGGCTTGCATGGTGGCGGCTGGCACTTCTACATTGAGGTGGTGACGCAAAGCGACGTATTTTTTTACGTCTAAGCCAGATTGCGCAGCAACCGGCTCGCTGAGTTCGGTCATGCTTTGCGCTGCACCGCCCAGCACACGCTCTGCCACCATTTTTGCACTGGCAGGTGCTGGGCTTGCACTATCCGCAACACTGGCTGACTCTTGCTGACCGCATGCTGCCAACATGCTCACTATTATTACGCTATAAAGTATCCACCACCGTTGTTTCATGTAGACCTTTTTAAAGACTGTATTGATAAAAACTATGCTTATTTAGATAAACTTTTAAGGGCGAGTTTGATGCCGTCGGTGACCGTGATGTCCTTATCCAACAGCTTAACCGCCGCGCCTGCTTCCCGCTCATTGTAGCCTAAGGCTATCAAAGCGTTAAGGATATCATGACTGGCCGATTTGGCCTGTGGCTGCGCCGTGGCAGAACCAGTCACAGTGAATTTGTCTTTTAGTTCCAGCAATAAACGCTCGGCTGTTTTTTTACCGATACCGGGAATGCGGGTTAACATGCCGACTTCCTGCTGACTGACCGCAAATACCAAATCATCTACACTCACACCACTTAAAATAGACAGCGCTGATTTGGCGCCGATGCCGTTGACTTTAAGTAATTGTTTAAACGTATTTTTTTCTTGCTCGCTACCAAACCCATATAATAATTGTGCGTCTTCACGTACTACAAAATGCGTCAGCAACTGCACTTTAACGCCCAGCTCGGGCAAGTTGTAAAACGTGCTCATTGGCACCTCCACCTCGTAACCGACGCCGTTGCAGTCGATAATAATGAGGGGAGGTGATTTTTCAATCAGAATTCCGTGCAATCTGCTTATCATGGTGTGTGCTTTTTTATTAAATTGCGAATAGACCTACTGTAGAAATCATTATAACTAAACGAGACTAGGCGCGAATTCCATTTTATTTGTGCGCATACATTAAGTATGTAAGCAAATAAAATGCAATTTGCAACAACGTATCGTGACGTTAGAATGATTTATACTAGGCGACCATTCTTGACACGAAACCCTGCAGTGGCCAATTTGCCTAACCCCTGCCCGCCATGCGCATGGCATATAGCACACGCCAGCGCATCGGCCGAATCTGGGCTGGGTGTTGCTGGTAAATTCAGCAAACGTTTGACCATTTCTTGTACTTGTTCTTTTTGCGCATGGCCGTTGCCGACCACAGATTGCTTGACTTGCAAGGCCGTGTATTCTGCCACAGTCAAATTGCGGATCACCGCTGCACTGATGGCTGCACCCCGCGCTTGACCGAGCAACAAAGTGGATTGCGGATTGACATTGACGAAGACTTTTTCTACCGCCACTTGCTGCGGCTGGTAGGTATCAATCACCTCAAACAGTCCATCCAAGATGACTTTTAAGCGGGCTGGTAATTCTTCTCTATCATCTTCGCCTTCAATCACGTTCTTTTTGGCCGAAGCAGTTTTAATCACGCCACTGGTGACGTATTGAATTTTGCCGTGCGATTTTTCGCTATCGATTTCGATGACGCCAAAGCCGGTGAGGCGTAAACCGGGGTCTATACCTAAAATTCTGACTTGACCCACTTAATGCTGACCACGCTGAAAATGAAAAGCTTTAAATGAGACTAGGCGCAAACAAAAAATGGGGGACGCCGCATATATTAAATATGTCAGGCACCCATTTTTTGAATTGCAACAACGTATCATGACAAGCTTTTAATTTTCAATGATGGCGGTAGTGTAAACATCCTGCACATCATCCAAATCTTCCAACATATCCAATATTTTTTGCATTTTCACCGCATCGTCGCCAGTAAACACGGTTTCCATATTCGGCTTCATGGTCACTTCTGCCATCGCCGCTTTTAAACCAGCCGCTTCTAGCGCTTCTTTCACTGCTAAAAAATCACCGGGAGAAGTCAGTACTTCTATGCTGCCGTCTTCATCAGTCGTAATGTCTTCTGCGCCCGCTTCCAAAGCCACTTCCATAATGCTGTCTTCCGATACGCCCGGTTCAAATACTAATTGGCCGCAATGCTTAAACATAAACACCACACTGCCGTCGGTACCCAAATTGCCACCGTTTTTGGTGAGGGCATGACGCACTTCCATCACTGCGCGCTGCTTGTTGTCGGTCAAGCAATCAATAATAATGGCGGCCCCATTGATGCCATAGCCTTCGTAACGGATTTCCTCGTAATTGACGCCTTCTAACTCACCGGTGCCTTTTTTAATGGCGCGCGTGATATTGTCTGAAGGCATATTTTCTTCTTTGGCTTCCGCAATGGCAGCACGTAGACGCGGGTTCATGGCAGGGTCGCCGCCACCCAAACGCGCAGCCACGGTGATTTCTTTAATGATTTTAGTGAAAATTTTGCCGCGTTTAGCGTCTTGACGACCCTTGCGGTGTTGAATGTTTGCCCATTTACTATGACCTGCCATGCTGTGTCCCTTGCGTGCTGATGAGTAACTAGCGGCTGTTAAGACTCAATGCTTAAGCTGCCAGCTTGACGATAATGGCAAGCATTTTATCATAGGCTGCTTGTGGTCTTAATGTTTAGCGCAGGCAATATTAGGATGAATTAAAGCTAGCCTTAAAGTTCTTGGCCTTCGGCGCAGTCTACTGGTTTGTGCTTACGCATGGTGATGACAGAAATTTGTACCAACGCAAGCGAAATGAGCAGCATTCCGATGAGCTCTAGGCTATTAGGCACTTCATTGAGCTGTATCCAAGCCGCCAACACACCAATCACGGGTGCGAGCATACTGGTCATGCTGGCTACCCCAGCAGGCAGTATCTGCAAGGCATACAGCCACAATAGCCAAGCCAGCGCACCGCTTAACAAGACGTTAAACAGCACCGCACCAATAAAATAGCCAGTCCATTGGATAGGCTCAGCGGGTACTAATAAGGCAATCAATACCATGGGGATAGAGCCTAGCAGCATTGGCCAAGCGGTCAGGTTAAGCAGATCTAAATGCGGGCTGCGTCTATGCAGTTTTTTAGAAATAATGGCCGACAACGCCCAAGACACACCAGAACAGATGGCGAGGAACATGCTAAACCCATCGGCTTTGATATGCAGTGGGTCAAAAATGAGCACCATACCAAATACAGCCGAGAGGACCGCTAGCCATTGCCAGCCTTGTACTTTTT
>DASWSZ010000219.1:0-8794 GCA_036402395.1 Methylophilus sp. | reverse complement strand
TATAGATGTGGTCACCGGCTAATACCAAAATATACTCCCCGCCATTTTCGCGCAGTAAATCAATATTTTGATATACGGCATCTGCCGTACCTTTGTACCACTCTTCAGATAAACGCTGTTGTGCTGGGATGATATTGACGTACTCATTAAACTCACCGCGCAAAAAGCCCCAGCCGCGTTGTATGTGTTGAATTAAACTTTGTGCTTTATATTGCGTAGCCACGTTGATGCGGCGTATGCCTGAGTTAATACAGTTTGAGAGTGGAAAATCGATGATGCGGAATTTACCGCCAAATTGCACCGCAGGTTTGGCGCGCCAGTCAGTCAAGCTCTTTAAACGGCTGCCGCGACCGCCAGCTAAAATAATGGCTACCGTATTTTTAGTGAGATTACTAATGAATCGGTCGGATGGTTGTTCTTGTTTATGACTTAAATTTCTGCGTTGTTTAATATCTGGGGAAACCATCTTCTTCTTCCTATATTATCTATTTAATCCAACTAATTTAAATGTAATCATCCTACATCTGCATTATAATCACCTTTAGTTCAATAAGATTCACTTAAACATCATTTAAAACGAAATATAATTAAGGCAAATTTTGGTTAAGTCAAAAACTACAAACCCAGTCATGAATGGCGATACATTGCAGTTACAACGCATTTTAGACGCTCAGCATCACGATCCATTTAGCTTCCTCGGCGTACATCCTGTTAAACAAGGATTTATGCTGCGTGTGTTTAATCCACATGCCACTGAGATATGGCTCAAGGTCGGTAATGATTGGGTGCCGTTAGTCCATGTGCATCGTAATGGCCTATTTGAACATACCAGCAATACTGTCATCAGTACGCCATGTTTACTGAAAGTTGCCACCACTGACAGCACATTTGAAGTGTACGATGCCTACACCTTTACCAGCTCTATCACACAAGATGAAGTGTATTTGTTTGGTGAAGGTAAGCTAAAACAAGCCTATAAAATGCTAGGTGCACATTTGCAAAGCCAACAAGGCGTGATGGGTGTGCGCTTTGCGGTTTGGGCGCCCAATGCAGAGCGAGTCAGTGTGGTGGGTAGTTTTAACCAATGGGATGGCCGCATCCACAGCATGCGCTCATTGGGCAGTAGTGGCATATGGGAAATCTTTATTCCGCAGATCACTACCCATGATTTGTATAAATTTGAAATCCGTAATCGCCATACCGGTCAATTGATGGTCAAAACCGATCCTTACGGCTTTGAATACGAACAAAGACCAGGCACTGCCGCTAAAATCAGTCAAAGTCAGTTTACTTGGACAGATCAAGCTTGGTTGCAAGCAAGACATGATGCCGATTGGTTGCATGCACCGTTTAACTGCTATGAAGTGCATTTAGGTAGTTGGCAACGCAATGCGCAAGGCCATTTCCTGACTTACCGCGAGTTGGCCGAGTCTTTAGTGCCACATGTGGCAGACATGGGCTATACCCACGTGGAATTATTGCCAATTACCGAGCATCCACTGAATGAATCATGGGGTTATCAAACCACTGGTTATTTTGGCGTCACCAATCGCTTTGGCTCACCAGATGACTTACGCTTTTTAATTAACGCGTTCCACCAAGCCAATATTGGTGTAATTTTAGATTGGGTACCCGGCCACTTTCCAAAAGATGATTGGGCTTTGGCGCGTTTTGATGGCACCGCATTGTACGAGCATGAAGATCCGCGCATCGGTGAGCATCAGGATTGGGGCACGTATATTTTCAACTATGGCCGCAATGAAGTACGTAACTTCTTAATGACCAACGCTTACTTCTGGATGCAAGAATTTCATATGGATGGCCTGCGTGTCGATGCCGTAGCGTCTATGCTGTATTTGGATTACTCACGCAAAGAGGGTGAATGGTTGCCAAATAAGTACGGTGGCCGCGAAAACTTGGACGTGATTGATTTCCTTGAAGAACTCAATATGATGGTCGGCCAAGATTTCCCCGGTGTGTTGACGATTGCAGAAGAATCCACTGCCTATCCAGCTGTGTCCAGACCAGTATACGCGGGTGGCTTGGGCTTTAATATGAAGTGGAACATGGGCTGGATGAACGACACCCTAAGCTATATAGAAGAGGACCCGGTGCATCGTAAATACCACCACGATATGCTGACATTTGGTCAACTTTATGCTTACAGCGAGAATTTTGTCTTGCCGTTTTCACATGACGAAGTGGTCCATGGCAAACGCTCATTGCTTGATAAAATGCCGGGCGATGCATGGCAAAAATTTGCCAACTTGCGTTTACTGATGACCTTGCAAGCAACGACACCGGGCAAAAAGCTCAACTTTATGGGTAACGAAATTGGTCAAGGCCGCGAATGGAACGTGAATAGTAGCTTAGACTGGCATTTACTCGATGAAAATTACGAAGGCAAAGACTTTCACCGTGGCATCCAACAATTGACGCGCGACTTAAATCACTTGTATCGCACGCAACCTGCCTTGTATGAGCTGGATTTTGAATCGCAAGGTTTTAGTTGGATCGATTGTCATGATGCAGATCAATCCCTATTGAGCTTTACACGCCGTGGCATTGACGGCAGTTTTGTCATCATATTATTAAACTTTACCCCAGTATTAAGACAAGGTTATCGCATGGGCGTGCCGCAAGCCGGTCACTATCGTGAGCTATTTAATAGTGATGCTGCTAACTATGCTGGCAGTAACGCGGGCAATGCACCGCCTATCGTGTCTGAAGCGGTGGCTTGGTCTAACCAGCCACACTCGATTGTGCTAACGGTGCCGCCTCTGGCAGGCATTATTTTGTCACTGACTTAAACTTGCAATACGCACTCTCTATTATTGAATCACTTATTGAAATTAATCATTAAATAAAAATGGCGACATTAACACAATACCCCTCTTGGCAAACGCTTTGCCAGCACCAACAAACCATACTCAAACAGCATATGCGTGATTTTTTTGCAGCCGATCCACAGCGCTTCAACACGTTTAGCCTCAAGTTTGATGATATTTTGTTAGATTATTCCAAGCATCGCTTAACGCAAGAAACATTGGCCTTACTGTTTCAAATAGCGCGCGAAGCTAAGATTGAAAATTGGCGTGACCGTATGTTTGCTGGTGAAAAAATTAACATCACCGAAAATCGCGCGGTATTGCATACCGCACTGCGTAACCGCAGCAATACGCCAGTCTATGTTGATGGCAAAGATGTGATGCCAGATGTCAATGCCGTATTAAAACAGATGCGTAACTTTACTGATAAAGTGCGTAACGGTAGTTGGACGGGCTATACCGGTAAAAAAATTACCGACATTGTGAATATTGGCATAGGCGGCTCCGATTTAGGTCCGGTCATGGTGTGTGACGCACTGAAACCTTACGCCAGCCCTGCCCTCAATGTACATTTTGTGTCCAATATTGACGGTGCGCACTTAATGCGTGCCCTAGAAAAATGTAACGCCGAAACCACCTTGTTTATTGTGGCTTCTAAAACCTTTACTACACAAGAAACCATGACCAATGCTACTTCTGCGCGTACTTGGTTTTTAGAGTCAGCCAAAGATGCTAACCACGTAGCCAAACACTTTGTTGCACTATCCACCAATGCCCAAGCCGTTACCGCGTTTGGCATTGATGCCACCAATATGTTTGCGTTTTGGGATTGGGTGGGTGGTCGCTATTCTTTATGGTCTGCCATCGGTTTATCTATCGCGCTATATGTAGGCATGGATCACTTTGAAGCCTTGCTGACTGGCGCGCATGAGATGGACCATCATTTTAAAACTGCACCATTAGAGCAAAATATGCCGGTGGTGATGGCGATGATAGGCATTTGGTACAACAACTTTTTCCATTCAGACACTTATGCTATTTTGCCCTACGATCAAAGTTTGGCCCGCTTCCCGGCTTATTTACAACAAGCTGACATGGAAAGTAACGGTAAATTTATTTGTCGCGATGGCACTCGTGTTAAGTACAAAACCGGCCCGGTAATTTGGGGTGAAGCAGGCACCAATGGCCAACATGCGTTCTACCAACTCATCCATCAAGGTACACAAACGGTACCAGCGGATTTTTTAATGCCTATCCACAGCCATTACCAAGTAGGTACACCTGGTGACCAACACCATCAAATTTTGCTGGCTAACTTCTTAGCTCAAACACAAGCCTTAATGCTAGGCAAAACTACCGAAGAAGCGCGCGCTGAATTAGAACAGCAAGGACTATCGGGCGATGCACTAGAACAATTATTGCCGCACAAAACCTTTGACGGTAATCGTCCGACTTCCTCCATTATGTTTGATAAGCTGACGCCTAATACTTTAGGCAAGCTGATTGCGCTGTACGAGCACAAGATTTTTGTGCAAGGCATTATTTGGGACATTAATAGTTACGACCAATGGGGCGTGGAATATGGCAAACAAATTGCGCAGCAAATATTGCCGCAATTGACCTGCGATAAAGCGGTTACCGATTTTGACAGCTCGACCAACGGCTTAATTAACCACGCTAAATCAATGAGATAATTAACAATATTAATGTAAAAAGTAAAAAAAGAGGCCTAGGCCTCTTTTTTATTTGTCACGCATGGACGATGGCCTAATGGTAAAGGTGGCGACCACTCATGCTGTTGATATTAACGCAAAGTAATGCCTTTATTGCTAATGCCCAATTGTTGCGCCATGCTGGCGCCCAAACGTTTAGCAAAGCGATCTACCACGGTTTCTTGGTAAGTAAAATCCACAATTTCTTCTTGTTTAATCACTTCCCGCGCCACGTAATCGGCACTGCCTAACGCATCGGCAAGGCCAATTTTAATGCTTTGTTCACCACTCCAAAACAAGCCGCTGAATGTTTCGGCATCTTCTTTCAGGCGCTTACCACGGCCTTCACGCACGACCGTTTTAAACTGTTCATGGATTTCGTTAAGCATGGTCTGTGCAAACGCTTGATGTTTAGGATTAATCGGTGAAAATGGATCCAGCATGGCTTTATTTTCGCCGGCCGTCATCAGCCTGCGCTCTACGCCCACCTTTTTCATCACGTCGGTAAAGCCATAGCCATCCATCAGCACCCCGATAGAACCCACTATGCTGGCCTTATCCACATAAATTTTATCGGCCGCCGCCGCAATATAGTAACCACCCGAGGCGCATATATCTTCCACCACGGCAATCACTGGAATATTAGGGTGCAATTTTTTCTGACGTTTGATTTCTTCATTGATAATCCCCGCTTGCACCGGGCTGCCACCGGGGCTATTAATACGCAAAATAATGCCTTTGGTGCCATTATTGTCATACGCTTCGGTCAAACTATTAATCACGGAATCTGCATTCACCTCACCGCCCGGCTCTATCACACCGTTGATTTCTATCAGCGCAGTGTGTTCGGCCGAAGGCGTTTTACCATCGCCCAACCAACCCGCAAACATCAATAAAATGATGAATAAATACAGAAAAGTCAGCGATTTAAAAAATATCGACCAGCGTCTGGCTGTTTTTTGTTCGGCTAAACCAGATTGCGCCAGTTTCTCTAATGCGTTTTGCGCCCAATGCGCATCAGCACTCGTCGGCGTATTAGGTTGTTGATGATCAGTCATGTTATTTAACACTCTCTAGATTAATTTGAATTTCATTATTGATTTCTTGTACGGCGATGGCTTGCAATTTTTTGCCTTTACACGGCCCTAGCACACAATGGCCAGTAGTCGGTTCGTAATGTGCACCATGTGTGGAGCAGATTAAGTAATCATGGCTATGGTTAAAAAACTGACCATGCTGCCAATCCAGTTCTATCGACACATGTGCGCATTGATTAATATAGGCATACGGTTGACCGTTAAATCTTACAACAAATCCTGTGACCCGCTCACCTTTTTGCGGCACAGCAAAGCGCAAACCGTCAGATTTTTCAACTAACTCGCTACTTTTAAATGTAATTAACTTCGACTCCATCTCGCTATTCATCCGCCAACAACCACTGTTTAAGTGCATCAAACCGCTCAAACACATAGTGCGGTTGATAGGCCATCAGCTGCGCTTTATCTTGAGCACCATAGGTCACAGCAGCACAGGCAACGCCTGCATTCTGTGCCATTTGTAAATCATAATGGGTGTCGCCTATCATCAAAGTACGCCCCGGCATGGCCACCAACACATCCATTAGCTCATCCAACATTTGTGGATGCGGCTTAGAAAAACACTCATCTACCGTGCGGGTTTCATGAAAGTAGTTACCCAAGCCAGTATGCTTTAACGCAAATTCTAAACCACGTCGGCTTTTACCAGTCGCCACCGCTAGCTTGTAGCCACGCTTATTTAATTCAATAATGGTGTCAGCCGCACCTTTAAACAAAGGGATACTGCCCTCGCCAGCATAATAATTGGCATTGTACTGTGTAGCTAAATCGCGCGCTTGCTCAGGTGGCAAATCACCAAATAAAGCATATATCGACTCTTTTAAACCCAAGCCAATAATGCTGGCAGCTTTATCAGGCGCCAGCGCGGGTAACCCTACTTGCTCTGCCGCTTGCACCAGAGCATCGGTAATCATGCCAGTGGAATCTGCTAAGGTACCATCCCAATCCCATACGATTAAATCAAACTGCTTTTGCATACGACTAACGGTTACTTTCTACTTTTTGAATAAATGTATTTAACTCTGCTGGCAACGGCGCAGTTAACTTGAGCTTTTCACCAGACAACGGGTGGCGAATATTGGTTTCTGACGAGTGCAAAAACATGCGCTTTAAACCTTGTTTGGTCAACGCTTTATTCAGCGCAAAATCACCATATTTGTCATCACCCAAAATCGGAAAGCCTAAATGCGCCAATTGCACGCGTAATTGATGCGTTCTGCCGGTAATCAATTTGGCTTCGAGTAATGAATATTCGCCAATATTTTTGGTCAAGTAAAAAATAGTTTCCGACACTTGTGACTGTTGATATTTGTCTTTTTCTGGGTCGGTCACCACATTCACGCGGCGCTCGCCATCACTGGTCACATACTTTTGCAAATCTAGCGTGACATGCTTTTTCTTTTCCAGCCACTGGCCATGCACCATCATGATATAGCGCTTATCGGTATGGTTATTTCGTATCGCCTCGTGCAGAGCGACTAAAGCGCTGCGCTTTTTCGCCAGCATCAACACACCAGAAGTGTCGCGGTCTAACCTGTGCACCAACTCTAAAAACTTTGCATGCGGGCGTTCTAAACGTAATTGCTCAATCACGCCCCTACTCACACCACTGCCGCCATGCACAGCAAAGCCGGCGGGCTTATTAATCACCAACATGGCGTCATCTTCATACACAATGGCGTCATCAAACTGGGTTTTAACTAAGCCAGTTGGCTGAGTAGTAGTCACTGCCGCAATGCGTATTGGCGGCACACGCACAATATCTTCTAAATTCAGCCTAAAATCTGCATCTATGCGCTTTTTATTCACCCGCACTTCGCCACTACGTAAAATACGGTATACATGACTTTTTGGCACGCCTTTCAGCACTTTAAGCAAAAAATTGTCGATACGCTGACCAGCGGCGGATTCATCTATGGTGAGATTAACGGCGGAGGCTTCAGAAACTTGCGGTGAGGTATGTGTAATATTTGTGTCGATAACCATGTGGTGCTTTGCTTTATATAGCATCTAGCCTATACTGTAGGCATTCTTAATTTTAAAGGCTTTTTAGCTTATTCTAAGAATGTTTGTTAGAGAAATTGACAACAAATACTTGGTTAATACCGCTCGCCAAAAGTAGCGATAAGTACTAAATGCGCTAAAGCCGACGCAGACAATTAAAACAAAGCGCGACTTACAGTTTGCTGAATACAGAATTTTAACGAATTAATCCCCAACCAGGGTATTAATTTTTGTGATGTCGTGTTACTAGACTACATTAATTGCACATTACACAGCTTCATCCCCTGCAACGATGAGCTGTATGCAATTAGCGCCAACGCATGTTGGCAAAGGCTTGACACAAGTTTGCACTGGGCTACACCCGGCAAACCAAGACCCATACGTTAAATTGATGCGATCTCTGGAATCGACTAGAATCCGCCCTCAGCAGCTTTATATTGCTGTTTTACCTGCCTGCTAGGCCGCAAGCCTAGGAGCAATAATGAAAAGAATGTTATTTAATGCAACGCAATCGGAAGAATTGCGCGTTGCGATTGTCGATGGGCAAAAACTCATAGATTTGGATATTGAACACGCGGGTAAAGAACAGCGTAAAAGCAATATTTACAAAGGCGTCATCACCCGCATAGAGCCGTCGTTAGAAGCGGCTTTTGTGGATTACGGTACCGACCGTCATGGCTTTTTGCCATTCAAAGAAATCTCACGCAGTTACTTTCAAGATAAACCAGAGGGCGGCAAAGTACGCATTCAGGACGTCATCAAAGAAGGTCAAGAACTGATTGTGCAAGTGGACAAAGATGAGCGCGGCAACAAGGGCGCTGCACTTACCACCTATATCTCACTGGCTGGCCGTTACTTAGTCTTGATGCCTAACAATCCTAGAGGTGGCGGTGTTTCACGTCGCGTCGAAGGTGAAGAGCGCAACGAGTTGCGTGACACCATGGCGCAACTGGAAGTGCCCAATGGCATGAGTATTATTGCGCGTACCGCTGGTATTGGCCGTAACGCAGAAGAATTGCAATGGGATTTAAACTACCTGACGCAGTTATGGACCGCGATTGAAGAAGCCTCGCATATTCAGCCTGGCGCGTTCTTAATCTACCAAGAAGGTAGTTTAGTGATTCGTGCCATTCGCGATTACTTCAGCGCAGAC
>DASWSZ010000218.1:0-12016 GCA_036402395.1 Methylophilus sp. | reverse complement strand
ATGCCAGCGGGCGCCGAGTTTTTAGACACCATTACGCCGCAATATACTGCTGATTTAGTCAGTTGGGGCGCCATTGGTGCGCGTACGACCGAATCACAAGTGCACCGCGAGTTAGCGTCCGGCTTGTCATGCCCGGTCGGTTTTAAAAATGGTACCGATGGGGGCGTGCGGGTTGCGATTGATGCCATTAAAACAGCGGCCAGCCCACATCATTTCTTATCAGTAACCAAAGAAGGCCATTCTGCGATTATCTCGACCACAGGTAATGAAGATTGCCACGTGATTTTGCGCGGTGGCAAAACACCTAATTATGATGCAGCTAGTGTAGATACCGTGTGTGATAGCTTGGCGGACGCAGGGTTAGCACCAAGATTGATGATTGACTGTAGCCATGCCAATAGTCAAAAACAATATCAATTGCAAACGGAAGTAGCGCGCGATGTGGCGCAGCAAATTGCTGGTGGTGACGCAAGAATTATGGGCTTGATGATAGAGTCACATTTAAACGCGGGTCGCCAAGAACATACCGTGGGCTGTGAACTGGAATATGGTAAATCGATTACCGATGCCTGTTTAGGCTGGCAAGATACCGTTGAGGTATTAGAAGGCTTGGCCTTGGCTGTGCGTCAGCGTCGCGCAAAAAAGCTTAACGAAGAGATGTAAAAAGCTGAGCACGGCTAGCCTCATGATAATCACTAGCCGTTAATCATTGTAGCGAGCAGCGTGTAAATGGAACGCACGCGTATAGTATGAATCTTACAAACACATCCGTTAATGATTAACGCGGTGTTTGTTAAACAGAGTGTATTTAAACCAATTAAAAAGGAAAAATATTATGTGGACAACTCCAGCAGCTACAGAAATGCGTTTTGGCTTTGAAGTAACAATGTACGTAATGAACAAATAATTAGCCAACGCTGATTTAATAAGGCTGTCGCAAGGCAGCCTTTTTTACACCTTAACAATGCTAAGTATTACAAAACAGCGTTGCACCAAATTTTAGATAATCAGTAAGAAAAGAATCTCATGCACATACACGTATTAGGCGCAGCCGCTGGTGGCGGTTTTCCACAATGGAACTGTAATTGTTCTAATTGCGATGGTTTACGCAAAGGCACGATTAAAGCCACCAAGCTTACCCAGTCGTCCATTTGCGTTTCTGGCAATGGGGTAGACTGGGTACTGTTTAATGCCTCGCCTGACGTATTACAACAAATTCAAGACTTTGCGCCACTGCAACCCGGCCGCGCCGTACGAGATTCTGGCATACAAGCCATTATCTTGATTGATGCGCAAATTGACCATACCACGGGTTTGTTTATGTTGCGTGAAGGCAAAGTGAAACGTGAGATTTACTGTACTAAAATGGTGCATGAAGACCTCACCACGGGTAACCAGATTTTGAATATTTTGGGTCATTACTGTGGAGTAAACCATCATGAAATTGCCATTGATGCCAATGATTTAAGTAACGCCAGCAGCTTTGAAATCCCTAATGTGCCTAATTTAAGATTTACTGCAGTAGCTCTTAAAAGTGCGGCGCCACCCTATTCACCACACCGCAATAACCCACACCCGGGCGACACCATAGGCGTATTGATAGAAGAAATTAGTACTGGTAAAAAATGTTGGTATTCGCCTGGTTTGGCAGAGATAGAGCCGCATTTACCACCATTAATGAGTCAAGCGGATTGCATTATGGTCGATGGTACATTCTGGACCGATACCGAAATGTTGGATATGGGACTGATGACCAAAACCGCGCGTAGTATTGGTCATAATCCGCAATCGGGTGAAGGCGGTATGATAGAAAAGTTAGATGGCTTTGGTGCAAAAAATGGCCAACCAGTGCGTAAGGTATTGATCCATATCAATAATACCAACCCTATCTTAAGGGAAGATTCTGTTGAGCGTGCTATTTTGGCTGAGCATAAAATTGAAGTAGCGTATGACGGCATGGATATTATCTTGTAGAAATACAAGCTTCGTCATCAAACAGGCACGCACAACAATTAATTAGCATTTGGATTTTTGGAGATTAATCTAATGAACGCACTGAATAAAGACAACCTACCTTGGGCTCGCGAAGAGTTTGAAGAAAAGCTCCGTCAAAAAGGCCAAGGCTATCATATCTATCATCCGTTTCACGTCATGATGTATGAAGGCAAACTTACCAAAGAACAATTGCAATGTTGGGTGGCTAATCGCTTTTATTACCAAATTTCTATCCCGATGAAAGATGCCGCGATTCTTTCTAATTGCGATGATGTGGAAGTGCGTAAACAATGGATCGTACGCATTACCGATCATGACGGTGTAGGTGATACCGTGGGTGGCATTGAAGCATGGATACAGCTAGGTCAAGCCGTAGGTTTAAGCCGTGAAGATGTCACCAGCTTAAAAATGGTCAGCCCTGGCGTACGCTTTGCAGTGGATGCTTATGTCAATTTTGCTAAACAACGCCCTTGGCAAGAGTCTGTGTGTTCTAGTTTAACTGAATTATTTGCGCCACATATTCATCAGCAACGCATCAGTTCGTGGCCGCAAATGTACCCGTGGATTGATGAATCTGGCTTAAGCTACTTTAAAAAACGGTTAACCGAAGCGCGTCGCGATGTAGAGCAGGGTTTAAGCGTGACGCTTGATTACTTTAGTACCTCACGTGAAATGCAATTAAAAGCTTTGGATATTTTGCAGTTTAAATTGAACGTGCTGTGGGTGATTGCCGATTCTATTATGTTGGCATCAACCGATATGAAGACGGAAGGGCGTGACTATTTACGTCAGCCTGTGATTCATTTTGAATAAAAAGTTAAACTAAGTCATGATGCTTTGTTGCCGTGAAAAATGTGTTCACTTACATACCACTACGTATGCTGCACTCCACATTTTTCCTGCGCCTTGCCTCATATAGTTGTTTAAATTTTTTGGTTTTTAAGTATTTGAAAGTGTAATCAATGGAAAATAATATTCAGCATGCCGATATTTACGCACTTGCGTTTCATCATCGCTTTCAATGGGAAGAAGCGCAGCAAAGTTATGTGATCCTTTTTCCTGAAGGTATGGTCAAACTACATGGGGGCGCTGGCGAAGTGATTAAACGTGTGGATGGCAAAGCCACAGTAGCTGATATTGTAGCCGAGTTGAAATTGGCGTTTCCAGATGCGGCAGGGATTGAAGCCGATATTATTGGTATGTTTGACATGGCCGTCGGTAAAGCGTGGCTGCGTAAAGTGAACTAACGATTAAACGCAGATTTTAGGAGTAGCAAAATGACACAAGCCTCTTTAGGTGATTCACTAGTACAAAAAGAAGTGCACGCCCAGCAACAAAACAACGGCGTGGCTGCGAATATAACGCATACCCAACCGTTGTGGTTGCTAGCCGAGGTGACCTATCGTTGCCCATTACACTGTGCGTTTTGCTACAACCCGACCGATTACGACAAACACACGCAAAACGAGTTAAGCACTGAACAGTGGATACAAGCTTTACGCGACGCGCGCAAAATGGGGGCAATCCAGCTAGGTATTTCTGGCGGTGAGCCTTTATTGAGAGATGATATTGAAGACATTGTGATTGAGGCGCGTAAGTTAGGCTATTACAGCAACCTGATTACCTCCGGTGTTGGCCTGACAGAAAAACGCATACAAGCCTTTAAAGAAGGTGGTTTGGACCATATTCAATTGTCTATGCATGACATTACTGAAGAAATTAATAACTTTATTACCAACACCAAAACCTTTGAGTTAAAGAAAAAAGTCGCGGCCATGATTAAAAATCACGGCTACCCGATGGTGTTAAATGTAGTGATACATCGTTATAACATTGGCCATATCAAAGAAATTTTGGAAATGGCAGAAGCGCTGGGTGCAGATTACGTGGAGTTGGCCAATACGCAATATTATGGCTGGTCACTGGTCAATCGTAGTCAGCTGATGCCGCTCAAAGAGCAAATTGATGAAGCCGAGCGCATTACCAATGAGTTCCGCCAAAAAGTCGGCAATAAAATGAAGATATTCTTTGTGGTGCCGGATTACTTTGGCAACCGCCCTAAAAAATGCATGAACGGTTGGGGTGAAGTGTTTATGATTGTGACTGCCAATGGCGATGTATTGCCTTGCCATTCTGCACGCGTATTGCCGAATATGGCGTTTCCCAATGTGCGCGAACACGGCTTGGATTATGCTTGGAAAGAAAGCCCGGCCTTTAATAAATATCGCGGCACAGATTGGATGAAAGGGCCATGTGTGACCTGCCCAGAGAAAATGAATGACTTAGGCGGATGCCGTTGTCAGGCATTTTTACTGAGTGGCGATGCCGAAAGTGCAGACCCGGTATGCAGCTTATCGCCCAATCATCATTTGATTGAAGAGGCGATTGCTGCGTCTAAAAATCCGCAGATACAAGAACAACCCATTATTTTTAGAACCGATAAAAACTCTAAAAAATATGCGAGCGGTGAATCCACAGAGCGTGTGGAATCATTCCATGCATTACCGTAGTAGACACGCGGTATAATCAAAGGCGCATCCATTGCGCCTTTTTTATTGGCTAAGCCTTAACTGTTCAACACATAAGTGAAATCAGATTTGAAAGCACACTCTATTTTCTTAGTCTATGTTCTAGCTGCACTGGCAGCGCTGGCGCCGTTTGCGATAGATACTTATCTGCCGGCTTTTCATGTCATGGGCAGCGAGCTGATGGCCACCGACGTGCAGATTCAGCAAAGCTTGACCTTTTACTTATTGCCGTATGCGGCGATGACGTTATGGCATGGCGCGATTTCAGATGCAATAGGGCGTATCACCACCATTAAATGGGGCTTGAGCATATTTGCGCTAGCTTCTATTGGTTGTGCGTTTGCGCCCAATGTAGAAACGCTGTGGTTTTTTCGTGCCTTACAAGGCGCTAGTGGTGGTGCTGGCAATACGGTTGCGCGTGCCATGGTGCGCGATTTATTCGAAGGGCCACAAGCGCAGCGCGTGATGGCCACGGTGCAAATGTTGTTTGGCATTGCGCCAGCGGTGGCGCCCATCATAGGTGGCTTTTTGCTTGGCATCCATTGGCAGGCTATTTTTGTGTTTTTGGCCATCTATGCGGCGATAACGCTATGGGCGACCATACAATATTTGCCGGAAACCATGCCACCAGAAAAGCGCTTAAAACTGTCCAGCAAAAATGTCATTAAAAGTTATAAAACGCTATTTGGTGATGCTGAGTTTGCCAAGCTGGTGATCGCGGTTGGGGCTAATTTCTCAGCTTTTTTTATTTATGTGCTGGCCAGCCCGGTGTTTCTTGGCACCTTACTTAAGCTTACTCCGCAGCAATATGGCTATTTGTTTGTGCCCACCGTCACTGGCATGGTCCTGGGCTCTTATCTGGCTAAGCGTGCGGCAGGGCGCTATCAGTCGAAAACCGTGGTGAAGTGGGCCTATGCCTGGATGCTTGGGATTGCATTATTAAATGTCGCCATTTGTTATTTGCAGCCAATAGGGGTAGTGCTGAATATACTGCCAGTGGCTTTGTTTAATATAGGCATGGCTTTGTGTATGCCCATTTTGTCATTGGCAGCGCTGGATAGGCACCCTAGAATCCGCGGTACAGCAGCTTCTGGCCAAGCGTTCATGCAAATGCTGTTATCTACCGTGTCTGCCGGTATTATCGTGCCGTTTGTCTGGTATGCGCCTTCTGGTCTTGCTTGGGTGATGCTAGCCTATATATTATTAGGCCTGCTGGTGATACGTACTAGCACGTTTTGGCATCAGCGCTAATGCATCACGATGGATTTGCCGAAAACAAGCCACGCACGCTGTTAATCACTTGCCGTACGCCACGCCACAGTTTGGGTAGCATCCAAATCATCAGCACAATCAATAAGCCTAATATCCCTAAAAAGATGGCTGGATGAAGCAAGGCCAGCCAGCCCCCACCTAACAGTAAGCCTTCTTCAGCAAAGGAAGTGGTGATGTTGCTGACTGGTTCTGGTGAGGTATTGATGAGTGCGCGGCTGCCGGCTTTGGTCGCATGCGTAATACCAGTGAGTGAGCCACCGAGTAGGGCAGCGATGGTGGCAATCATGGGGTCAGTACTATTCATGGCGGCCATGGCTAGTACTGCACCGGCAGGAATCCGAATAAACGTTTGCAGGCTATCCCATACGCTATCAACATAAGGAATTTTGTCTGCAAAAAACTCCACCACCATCAGTAGCCCGCTGATGGCAATCACCATGGGGTGAGTCAATAGTTCTAGGCTTTCTGGCAAAGTAATATAGCCATACTTAGCCAGTAAACCGACGATACATAATGTGGCATACAAACGTATGCCGCTGGCCCAACTTAGCCCACTGGCCAAAGCATAACTGGTAATTGCGTCCATATTGTCTATTTTATCTTCAGATACCGTCTGGTCAACCTGATTTAGTATTAAGCTACATCAGGCAGCTAATAAAGTTTAAGCCAGCCGTGCCGATAATCATATAAGCAATGGTGAAATAGCAATTGTAGAACGCATAGCGGAGTTGAGTATGAGTACACGTGAACAGGATGCATTAAAAGCCTATTTAAATTTACTAGAGCGCAAGGGTGTACCCGAGGCAAAGTTGATACAACGTCACTATATTGTGCTTAGGCTAGTTCCCTTTATTGAGAGTATTCCGCTGCAAGGTAGTCATTATCGTGTGGCGATGGATCAAATGTTTGCTAAGCTGGATAAGGCTGAATGGGCGATATGCATTCCGGTACTCAGAGATTATTTTTCCTTTTGGATCAAAGACATCAAAGCCATTGCCGCCTTGAACCAAGATCACGCTTTTGAAACCAGTTACAGCGAATGGCAGCCAGAAAAGCACAGTATTGCTGAGCTATGGCAATCGCTAGATGACATCCGCTTAACGCATACAGAATATGCACCGTTAGAGGTCTATGAAAAAGTATTACGCAGCCGTGGTGCTGATAATTCCTTGGTGAGTCAGCATACCAAGCTTGCTAAATTACTGCTGTTGTTATTGCGTGATGTGCCACATAAACAGCCACATGCCTATCGGCAAGTCATTGATGCCAATTTACCTATGTTTAAATCCACAGAAATTCATCAAACCTTTTTGCATGTGGGTAGAGAGTTTTATAGCTACTGGAAAGAAGACGAATACAAAGCCTTGGCAGCTTAATCAGCACGCTACAATAAAAAAGGAGACTGGTAAGTCTCCTTTTTTAGGCGGCATTTTTAAATGGCTTATTCAATCAGTAGTTCTAATTTACCAGGTACGCCGTTCATCGCTTCTGCATCTTCAAGTGCCTCTTTTCTTGCGCTAATCACTGGCCATACTTTGGCTAAGCGTGCGTTTAAGGCAATAAATGCTTGTTGATCAGCCGGCACATCATCCTCAGCAAAAATCGCCTCGGCTGGGCACTCGGCCACACACAGTGTGCAATCAATACACTCATCCGGATTAATCGCTAAAAAGTTAGGGCCTTCTACAAAACAATCCACTGGGCATACATCTACACAGTCAGTAAATTTACATTGAATACAGTTTTCGGTGACTACATAGGTCATATTATTTTCCTTAAGTTCTGAGTCGTCAATTCAGTGTTTGCAATGGCGAATTGCGTTTTTTTTCAAACCTTAAAACATTACGCTGTACTATCTGTACTGCCTTGTGTTTTGCGGTTTTCACGCCTAGCACTTCGCGCATTTCAACGTCTGAATTGATGACATTTGGGAATGCTGTTTAATATCGTTATTTTATTTCAATTTCTATTTTAATGCTTAATTTCTCACAAAAAACCAAAGTGACTAGGCGCGCGAACGCAGACAGTACGAGCTTGTACGGCAAGTGAGCGCAACAACGTCAATTTGGGAATGTTGTGAGAAATCATACAATCATGCCTGCACCAACGGTATTGTTGCTACTTTCATCTATCACAATAAACGCACCAGTAGCACGATTACTACTGTAACTATCCACCATTAAAGGCTGCGCAAGTTTAAAGGTTAAACGCGCAATGTCATTCATTTTTAGGTCAGTCGTCGCTTGCTGCTCCAGCGTGTTGACATCTACCTTGTATTGGATGCTGCCCACTTTAGCTTTCGATTCGCGCGTGGTATGTCGTATAACGTAAGTGCGCGCAGGGGATAGCGGTGTCTCTGACAACCAGCAGACAAACGCTTCGATTTGCTTAACTGGCGTGGGTGCTTCACCAGTTTTCACGATCATGTCGCCGCGCGAGGTATCAATTTCATCTTCTAATAATAAGGTAATGCTTTGCTCGGTTTGAGCACTTACCAGTTGTTCTTCGCCCAATTGAATGGCTTTTACTTTAGATTGGTAGCCGTTGGGTAATACTGTCACAGCATCGCCTACTGCAATGTCTCCAGACTCCACACGGCCCATAAAGCCTCTGAAATCATGTAATTCGGCATCCGCACTGGCGTGTGGACGGCACACAAACTGCACAGGAAAGCGGAACGCTTCATTGGCTTCAGTATGCGCGGCAGGCGCTTTTTCCAGCATTTCCAACAAAGTTTCACCGGTGTACCAAGGCATATTGTCTAAACGGTCGACTAACATGTCACCATTCAAAGCTGACATAGGAATAAAACGGATGTCATGACCAGCTTCATTCTGGTCATTA
This sequence comes from Methylophilus sp., assembly GCA_036402395.1. Lineage (GTDB taxonomy): Bacteria > Pseudomonadota > Gammaproteobacteria > Burkholderiales > Methylophilaceae > Methylophilus. The sequence continues at coordinate 3,377 of DASWSZ010000218.1, read as the reverse complement.
CGTTGCAAGCCAATTTCCGCAGCAAACGTCAGGTAATCGGCACAAATTTTGTTATACACGGCTTGGTCATAATCCACCAAATCCATTTTATTCACTGCCACGACAATGTGCGGAATGCCGACCAAATGCGCCAAATAGCTGTGACGACGCGTTTGCGTCAGAACCCCTTTACGTGCATCAATCAGGATAATCGCCAAGTTGGCAGTAGAAGCCGCCGTTACCATATTACGCGTGTATTGCTCGTGGCCAGGCGCATCGGCAATGATGTACTTGCGTGTACCAGTACTAAAGTAGCGGTAGGCTACGTCAATGGTAATACCTTGTTCACGTTCTGCCTGTAAACCATCGGTGAGCAATGATAAGTCTACCGCTTCCATACCGCGCTTTTTAGACGTGTTGGAAATTTGCGTTAAGGTATCAGCCAAAATGGTTTTGGTATCAAATAATAAGCGGCCAATCAGCGTGCTTTTGCCATCATCGACAGAGCCGCAGGTCATAAAGCGCAAAAGGCTATCGTTGTGATTTATAGTGTTTAGTTCAGTAGTCATATTCATTCTCTAATATCAAAAACCGAGGCATTTTTGAGCGAATCAGCTGAGAACGCGGCGCAATGCAGTGAAAATGCGAGACAGTACATGTGAGTACGGCGAGCATTTGAACAAGTTGCAACAAAGTTATCGGTTGATGTAGCCATAAATGCGCGGTTTTTAGAAGTATCCTTCTTTTTTGCGTTGTTCCATGCTGGCATCGCTTGTTTGGTCATCCAGACGCGTTGCGCCACGCTCAGTAATGGTGGTCGTCGCTGTTTCTAGTACGATTTTGCTGACATTGTCGGCATCTGAAAGTACTGGCGCGGTACACGTAATATCGCCCACTGTTCTAAAACGTACTTGCATGTTAATGACTTCTTCACCGACTTTAGGTACGTTAATCACTTCACCATTGGCTAAGGGCACATTAGCTGGCATCATGGCGCCGCCGCGCATAATAATGTCACGGTTATGCGCAAAATAAATGCTAGGCAAACCTAAGTTTTCACGTTCGATATACTGCCAAACATCCATTTCTGTCCAATTAGAAATAGGGAAGGCGCGAATATTTTCACCTTTATGGCTACGTGCGTTATATAGATTCCATAATTCTGGACGTTGATTTTTTGGGTCCCATTGACCAAATTCATCACGGAAACTCATGATACGTTCTTTGGCACGCGCTTTTTCTTCATCACGACGAGCGCCACCAATACAACAATCAAAACCAAATTCTTCAATCGCTTCCAGCAAAGTCACTGATTGATGCTTGTTGCGCGGTTCATCTGGTGACTTCAGCACCACTGTACCGCGCTTCATTGAGTCTTCCACCGAGCGCACAATCAAACGCTCGCCTAATTCAGCGGCACGTTGATCACGGAAATCAATGACTTCTTGGTAGTTGTGACCAGTATCAATATGCATTAAAGGGAAAGGGAAGCGGCCAGGGCGGAAGGCTTTTTCAGCCAAGCGCAAAATACATAGTGAATCTTTGCCGCCCGAAAATAGCAGCACAGGGTTGCTGCATTGGCCGGCCACTTCACGCAGAATGTGGATGGCTTCGGCTTCAAGCCAATCGAGATGAGAGAGCGTTTGTTTAGTTGTCATAATATTTCGTTTTTTAAAAGCTTAACCATTTTTTAAACCGCTACCACAGAGACACCGAGAAAACCAATACGCAAGAAGCTGTTTTTATACGGATTGCAGTCATACTAAAGCTATTGTCGAACTTCGGTAACAGCCACTTGTGATCACACAGTGACTTGGTGACTCTGTGGTGAAAGGATTTTATTTCTTTACATGCAAACCGCATTCTTTGCTATTTGGATCTTCCCACCACCAGCGGCCAGCACGCACATCTTCACCCATGGCAATGGCGCGGGTACAAGGCGCACAACCTATGCTAGGGTAGAACTGGTCATGCAATTGGTTGTAAGGGACATCGTACAGTCGGATATACGCCCACACTTCTTGCTCGGTCCAGTCACTGAGTGGGTTAAATTTTTCTAGTTGGTTCCCCGCATCAAATTCACGCACAGGCAAGCTAGCGCGGGTCGCTGCTTGTTCAGCACGCATGCCGGTCACCCATGCTTGTTTACCTTGCAATGCGCGCTGTAACGGCTCTACTTTGCGCATATGGCAACACGCTTTGCGTAAGTCTATGCTTTCGTAAAACGCATTAATGCCGTTGGTTTGCACGTAAGCTTCTACTGTGGCATGTTGCGGAAAATACACTTTTAGCTTGGTGCTGTACTTATGTTCTACTTCCGCCATCAAGGTGTAGGTTTCTGCCGGTAAACGACCAGTGTCTAGTGAGAAAATCTCAATGCCCAAATTCTCTTGCATGATGATGTCGGTCAACACCATGTCTTCGGCACCAAAACTATTAGCGAAAGTGATGTTAGGTAACTCACTGACGGCAGCTGTCAATAACGCTACAACTTGCGCACGTTTTTCGGTTACGCTTTGAACAAGCGCATCAGTCAAAGCGGGAGACGTAGCAGGATTGCTAGCCGCCGGTTTAAGCATGCTGACGCCGCCGACCATTAGGCTTGTCTCTTGATTCTGCGCCATACTGGCAGCGCATTGTCCACTGCCCCTTGGTAGGGCTGGCTAAAGTCATTGAGGCTAGTCAATGCGTCTTGAGCAGAACGGTCAGCGCGAATCAGATAGCTATTGTAGCCTGAGCGTTTGAGGAAAAATAATTGGTCACGCAATACATCGCCTACCGCACGTAGCTCGTTTTTATAGCCATAGCGCGTACGCAATAAGTTACCTATGGTGAAAATTCGGCCATCAGGAAAGCGCTCTACAAATACGGCGATCAATGGCAATGTGTTCAGGTCAGCAAATGCTTGCGCCAAGCTTTCTACTGGCTCATGCGTGGCGAGTAGTATACCGATTTCACCGGCCGCCATACGGCTGGCAAGTGCGTCTTGATTGGCTTGCCACACTGTCAAAGGTAACAATACTTTACCTGTGGCTGGAATCTGCGTGGCGGCAATTTGCTCAGGGGTAAATGTCGCTTCACCTGTCAGCTTAAACATCACCACTTTACCGGCTTGTTTTTTAACCACTTCATCGCCTAAATTTGGCGGAATCACACGCGTCCATTCGTCATTAACGATGGCGTTGCCTAGAATTAAATTACTCATGCTGTGGCCTTTTCTGCGCCGTTTTTCTCACCATTGGTTTTTTCTGCGTACACGTGAGCTTTAAATGGCGCGATACCTAAACGACGCACGGTATCAATAAAGCGCTCTTCATCGCTACGTTCTTTTAAATACACTTCGATTAAACGTTGTATCACGCCCGGCATTTCTTCTGCCGAGAAGGCGCGACCTATGA
>DASWSZ010000217.1:0-4149 GCA_036402395.1 Methylophilus sp. | reverse complement strand
AGCGTTTTTATCAAACTGGGCAATTTTATGTGGATGATTACATTGACGCAAAGTCGTCTGAATAAACTTAAAGTGTTGATTGCTTAACTGTACATTTTTTTGCTTAACTACTGTTTTTCCACACCGGCAGAACTGTAATTTCCCCCTGCTAAAATCATGGCTAGCTGTTAAAATGGTGACTTAATCCATAGGTCACTCATGAAACTTTACGGCATCCCCAACTGCAACACCGTTAAAAAGGCACGCGATTGGCTAGCCACGCACGATATTACCTATACATTTCACGACTTTAAAAAGCAAGGGATATCGGCTGAACTATTGGCAGCTTGGTTAAATCAATTGCCTGAAACCAAACTCATTAATCGCGCAGGACTGACCTGGCGTGGTCTGGATGAGGCCACAAAACTCAGCATAAACAATCATGACGCGGCTATTGCCTTAATGCTGACCAAAACCTCAGTGATTAAACGGCCAGTGCTAGAACATGATGGCAAAATTATTGCCTTGGGCTTTTCAGAAGCTGAGTATCAGGTCTTATTTACACCAAAACCGTAATATGCAACAGCGCCACCAAGAAAGATGTTAATCATGTCCAAGACTTTAGAACTCGCTATTGATTTATTAAAACGGCAATCGAATACACCAGATGATGCTGGCTGCCAAGCACAGATGATTGCCCGCTTGGAACCACTGGGGTTTAAAATAGAACGCATGCGTTTTGGCAATGTAGACAACTTATATGCACGCCGCGGCACAACGGCTCCGCTCATTGTATTTGCTGGCCATACCGATGTAGTGCCGACTGGCCCAATCGACAAATGGCATACACCACCATTTGAACCGACCATTAAAGATGGCATGTTATATGCACGTGGTGCGGCCGACATGAAAACATCATTGGCGGCGTTTGTCACCAGCATAGAAGAATTTGTCGCAGAACACCCCAATCATGCTGGTTCTATCGGTTTGCTGATTACCTCGGATGAGGAAGGCGTAGCAGTGGATGGCACGGTGAAAGTGGTTGAAGCACTCAAAGCGCGTGGCGAGCACTTTGACTATTGCGTCGTCGGCGAGCCCACCAGCAACAAAGTGGTGGGCGACATGATTAAGAATGGCCGCCGTGGCTCTTTGTCTGGCAAGCTCACAGTAAAAGGCTTGCAAGGCCATATTGCTTACCCCCATTTAGTCAAAAATCCTATTCATATGGCAGCCCCAGCCATTAAAGACATGGTGGAAACGCTGTGGGACAACGGCAACGAGTACTTCCCCCCCACCAGCTGGCAAATCAGCAATATGAATGGTGGCACAGGTGCTACCAACGTCGTACCCGGCGAAGTTGAGATTTTATTTAATTTTAGATACTGCCCAGAATTTAATGGCGCGGGCAGCACCGAACTGAATTTAAAACAACGTGTACATAACATATTAGACCAACACGCATTGGATTATGACTTGGAGTGGGAGCACTCACCCAGCTACATCACGCCACGTGGCAATTTGGTAGAGGCGATTACGGTAGCGATTGAAACTGCCTATGGCGTCACGCCAGAACTCTCCACCACCGGCGGCACCTCAGATGGGCGTTTTATTGCTGACATCTGCAAACAAGTGATTGAATTTGGCCCACTCAACGCCACTATCCATAAGCTCAACGAATGTGTCGGCGTGGCCGATATTGAGCCACTGAAAGAAACCTACAAACTCACCATGAAAACACTACTGACATGACCCTAAGCATAGAGCAGGATTTATCGACCATCCGTGATTGGCTGCGCTATGCAGTAAGCCAGTTTGAGCAATCCGATATTTTTTATGGGCATGGCACTGACAATAGCTACGATGAAGCGGTGTGGCTGATTATGAGCGCGCTACATTTACCGCACGATACACTCAACAATTTTTTAGAGGCGCATTTAACTGCTGGCGAACGCAGCTATTTGCTGGACCTCATTACACAACGCATTACCCAGCATACGCCTACTGCATATTTGGTCAAAGAGGCGTGGTTACAAGGCTTTAAATTTTATGTGGATGAACGTGTCATTGTGCCGCGCTCGTTTATTGCCGAATTATTAGCCGATGGCTTGCAGCCTTGGATAGAATACCCAGAACTCATCCATAGTGCTGCCGATATATGTACTGGCAGTGGCTGCTTAGGCGTACTGTTGGCCAATGCCTTTCCCGATGCTGAGATTGATGTAATTGATATTTCACCTGACGCCATTGCTGTGGCCAACATCAACATTGCCAACTATGGGCTTGAAGAACAAGTGCATGCCATTCAATCGGACATGTTCAGCGCGCTAAGTGGCAAGACGTATGACTTGATTATTAGCAACCCGCCGTATGTCGATGCGCCCAGCATGGCAACCTTACCGGCAGAATATAGAAACGAGCCACAGTTAGCCTTGGGCAGTGGCTTGGCAGGTTTAGACCACACCCATACGCTATTGCGCGAAGCGGCTGACTATTTAAACGATGACGGCATTTTGGTGGTAGAGATCGGCCATAACCGTGACGCTTTGCTGGCGGCGTATCCTGAACTGCCGTTTACTTGGCTAGACACCAGCTCGGGCGACCAATTTGTGTTTTTGCTGACCAAAGCGCAACTCAGCGAATATCAGACTGAGCCACTGCATTAAATTCTCTGCATTAAATTCAATGTATGCAAGCAAATAAGTGTCAAAAAAAAGAGTGCTCATTGAGCACTCTTTTTTGTATCAGCCATTGTGTCTAAACACTCAGCAGAAAGAACAATTGTTATTTAACCCCTACCACGATTTCGATCACTTTTCTTTTGCATTTGCGGTGCAGCCAAGTCAGTAGTTTGTCGAATACGACGGTTGACCGGTTTTCTTGAGGGTGATTTTTTTGCTACCACACCTGTTCTATCAGAACGCGCACCATACGTCTTGGCTGCATCGCCAGTTGCAGCCCCCGTTCTATCAGTGCGGCCAGCGTATTGACCTTTATCACCTGCTTCACGCGGTGGCCTATCCAGTACACTGCCGCGTTGTTTACGCACTTTAGGCACAAATACGGTAGTGGCTTTGTCTTTTTCACGTTGACTTAGTTGTTTTAGTGGTGTTTTTGGCACCTCTAATCCCGCCCATTCCAGCAACTCAACCACTTGTTTTTGCTCAAGTTTCAGCATGCTGCCGCGTTTGACGCGGGGTGGTAAATTCACAGGACCAAAGCGTACGCGCATTAAACGGCTCACCGGCAGTTGAAATGCCTCAAACAAACGGCGCACTTCACGGTTACGGCCTTCACGAATAATCACTTGATACCAATGATTAGCGCCTTCACCGCCTTGCGCGACAATACGGTCAAAGCTTGCGGGGCCATCTTCAAGTTCTATGCCTTGTGTCAGCATGGACATTTGCTCTTCGGTCAATTCGCCAAACACACGCACGGCGTATTCGCGCTCGACTTCGTACCGCGGATGCATAAAGCGATTAGCCAACTCGCCCGAATTGGTAAAAATCAACAGGCCACTGGTATTAATATCTAAACGACCAATCGCAATCCATTTGCCTTGCTTGATGCGCGGTAATTTATCAAATACCGTAGCGCGCCCTTCAGGGTCGTCTTGGCTGACAATTTCGCCTTCAGGCTTATGGTAAATCAGCACTTGTGGCAATTCTGCTTCAAATGGCAAACGCAATGGCCGGCCATCCAAACGCACATTATCTTGCGCGGTGACGCCAGCACCCACCACTGCGGTTTGACCATTAATCGTCACACGGCCACTGGCAATCAGCTCTTCCATGTCGCGGCGTGAGCCCAAGCCTGCCAACGCCAACAGCTTATGCAAGCGTTGCGTAGGCTGCACTTGCGCGTTGCCATCGGCATCCAGCGTCACAGACGCTGGCTTAACGGGGATGCGATTGGGGTCGCGTTGTTGTTTAAAAGGACGTGCCATAGCTATACTCAACTGTGAATTGGGTAATTTTACAGCACTTGCCCAAAAAACTATGGATTATTTACGGACTTGTACCTAAGCCTAGTTATGGGCGTGTTTGATTTGTAACTGCAATGTTTGCTGGCCGTTAAATTCGTTGACTTGCAATTGATAGACCAAATGTGTCTGCGGCGGCAATGGCGTACTGTGATTAAAATAAATCGCCTCAAAACGCTGTTGATTTT
>DASWSZ010000216.1:0-3028 GCA_036402395.1 Methylophilus sp. | reverse complement strand
GGCCTAGCTGCGCGCCCAATTGCGTGACGCCCACCAGTGCCTCAGGCACAGAGCTGTCTGTGGTGGCTTTGGCTTGGTCGCCCACCCACACATGGACGCGCGATAGCAAGGCACTGCCGCTTAGGTTAAGGCCAATAATGCGCGCCCGCGCCGCCAATTCGGTGAGGCCGCTTTCCATGGCGTTGCGTAGTTGTTGCTCAGAAATAGTCAGCGCATGTTCGTAACGTTTTGCCAAAGCGGTCAGTGATTTTGATTTGTCTGCAATGTCACCGTAACTGGCAATGGCACATAACTCATGCGCCAAATTCACTGTCACAGCTAAGTTGTCTATTTCGTTGTGCTGCTTGGCAATTTTATCGCCACTGAGTTTACGCATGCCGCGGATTAAGCGCAGTGGAAAATTCCAGCTTTTGGCGATGCCTATGCCTAACTCGTTATAAGTCACACCCAGCACTTGCGTGGCCGCTGCGTCTTCAGTTATGGCTTGTTCTACCATGCGGGCTATCTGCTGGCTTTCTTCAAAAAAGTAAAAGCTGGCCAGTATTTTGCCAAGGTTACGGAACATCGAACAAATCATGGCCTCTTCTGCATCGCGCACATGATGCTCAGACGCAAACTGCGCCGCCACAATACCCGCAAAAAACGAGGTCAAGACATCATCTTTAAGTTGCGCGGCTTGCGCTTTATTTTGTAAAAAATCTAGCAATATCAATGTCATGGCGGCATTGCGTACTGTTTCAAAGCCTAGAATCACCACCGCTTTAGAAATGGTATTGATTTGCCCGCCAAATTGACCATAAGTCACGGTATTGACCAACTTGAGTAGTTTGTTCGTCAGCGCAAAATCTTGCAGTATGCTTTTTACCAATAAATTGACGTTGGCGGTATCGTCATCCACCACTTTGTTAATTTCACTGATGGTGGTGGACAACGCCGGGAAATCACTCTTGCTACGCATGCGCCGCAGTAAAAAATCCATGGTGCTGTGCGCGTCGGTAGCCTGATGCGTGGCTACTGGCTTTAAATAGTCGAGCAACGCCGCTTGCATGGCGTCGGCATTGGCGTATCGATGTTCTAGATGAGCGTCGGTGGCTTTGCGCAGGATGATTTGCAGCGATTCCTCTATCTCGACTTTCTGTTTAGCCGCTAACTCACCCGTCACCAATACCTGCAACATACGCCCCAAAGCATATAGGTCGGCCTGCACTGTGGCTGGCTGGCCGTCACGCACTTCTGGCGCAATAAAACTCGCCTCCAGCGCGCTAGGCACAACCGTGCTGGTATTAACACTTGCCGCAATCCCAAAATCCATAATCAAAGGCTGGCCGTTGTCCGCAATCATAATATTGGCCGGCTTTAAATCTAAATGCAGCACCTGATGTTGGTGCGCATAACTCACGCCCTCTAACACACTACAAATAATCTGTACCGCTTGTGCAGCTGGCAAAACCGTTACTTCGCGCAGCATCTGCGCCAAGGTTTGACCCTCCGCATAGGCGTAGACCAAATAAGGCGTGCCCTCGTTCTCACCTGCATCAAACAGCGTGACGATATTTTTATGCTGCAATGTGCTCACTATGCGCGCTTCTTGCAGCAAGGCCTGCATCGCGCTAGCGCCCTCCACCAAGGTTTTGATGGCTACTTGCCGCCCCAGTCGTGTATCAGTGGCAAGATACACCTCACCCTGTGCACTCTTCCCTAAGCTGCGCGTGACTTCAAAACGCCCTATTGTTTTTGCCATGCATGATTCCTAATCAACCACTACTGAATGACCAAATATTACTTGTACACTAAACATTAACACGGTCAATCACTGGGCAATCGCCTGAATAAGCACATAAATATTGGTAATGCGGCCAAAAAGCGGTGTCGCTATGGCCGAACACCCTCACACAACCGTGCGTGCTTAAGCATGAGCGCTAGCTAACTTGGTCATCACTCTTATTTGCCATGTTTACCCCATTTGAGGTATTAGTGAACATTTCCTTAATGGCTATGATTTACATACAACCCCCCTATGGCACTCATGTTAATTGTGCCAATTTTATAAGGAAATGAATGTATGAGAAAAATCTTAGCATTTGATGGTGGTGGCGTCAGAGGCATCATATCAGCCGTATGGTTACAAGAGTTACAAAAGCAACTGTCTAAACCCATACGCGATCATTTTGAACTAGTAGCAGGTACCTCAACAGGAAGCCTGCTTGCTGCTGCCATGGCAACCGGCAAAACGCCTGCAGATATTATCTCCTTATATGAAAATCGAGGCGATGAAATTTTTCCGGGTACGTCTAGTAAGCTCTGGAGCCGCGTTAGCAGAACTTTTTCACAAGGCTTTAGTGCGCCCAAATATGCCAACTCAGGTTTAGTCTCTGTGTTAAAAGATATTTTTGGTGAAAAATTAACTTTGGGCGATTTGCCTATAAGAGTGTTGATTGTCAGCTATGACACTGTGAATAGAGAACCCATCATATTTAAAAGCTGGAAAGAGGAACATAAAAAATTAAAATTGTGGGAAGCCTGCTTATCCTCTTGTTCTGCACCCACTTATTTTCCCTCGCATCAAATGCGCATTGAAGATAAAGCCAGAGGCATGATAGATGGTGGGGTGGTGGCAAACAATCCTGCAGCTTGCGCGCTAGCGGAGTCTCTTAGATTGATCAAAGAGGACGCTGATGGCAAAAATAAAAACTTTATCAAAGAAATTAAATTAGCGTCTTTGGGTACAGGTCAGTTAAATAGGCAGATTTCTATAGAAGATGGTCAAGAATGGGGTGCATTGGAGTGGGCTATTCCTATTATCGATGTGCTGTTTGATGGCAGCTCTGACGCTGTAGATTATATTGTCAGAAATATCATGGACTCAGAACACTACGTCAGACTGCAAGTCGAGCTGACCAAGGCTTTAGATGATATGGATGATGCCTCTAAAACCAATATTGAAGCGCTAAAACGACTGGCGTATGCTTACCTAAAAAGCCCAGTGGGCAGCAAAGAATTCCAAAGGTTGGTGACGTTAATCCATTAA
>DASWSZ010000215.1:0-6062 GCA_036402395.1 Methylophilus sp. | reverse complement strand
CATCGTCTTCCACTATCATAGCGATGTTATCCGCTTGCGGTGTACCTAGATGCTTATCTGAGCAAGCCACGCCAATATTAAAGTGGCTTGGGATTTGCCATTGCCAATCTGGAAACTGCTCAAATTTTTGCATAATTTTCTTTCTAAATCGTCATTCCCACATAGGTGGAAATCTAGACCAATGTCAATTTAACAACTATTTTTTAATTCCGTTTTCTCAGCATGTAATGAAGTTTTAAAAGTGCTACATTTTCACCTAGCCTGGATTCCCGCCTACGCGGGAATGACGACTAAGAGGCTTACACGTATTCATTAACCTCATGTTTTTTATTATCATTTAAAAAAACATCACCACTTTATACATTTAGCGACCCAAATTAATCCAGCCATATTTAGCGACCCCGAACTGGCGCATTTCTCAGCTAAAAATTTAAGATTTGCTTGCTAAGACTAGGCGCACGGCACGCAAAACCCGAGACAGTACATTGAGTACGGCGAGGGGGTGAGTACCGAGCAACAACGTATTAGCAGCAAAGATAAATTTTATAAAAGCACTCCGTATGGCCAGTTTTGGCGCACCACTTGCGCCGGCAACAGTTGCAATACATGCAAGGCAAACTCCATATCAGTGGTTTTCAGCGCGCGTAAGGCATGCGCCCGTAACAAGGTTTGCAACGCTTTACCAAACATCGGCGGGTCTAACATCTCACCTTCAAATTTAATCGCGCCGCCTAACAAAGCATCGGCATCAATGGCGGCTTTTAAAATCGCCACTTTTTGCGTAATTTCGGTGGGTGATGGCGTATAGGCGGTTTTACATAAATGAATATGGCCGGGGTGAATCACCTGCTTACCGGTTAAGCCCATGGCCGCTTCTTTACATGCGTGCTTGTAGACGATGCGCGATTCATTATCACCATGTAAATCCAACCAACGGCGTACATCATGTGGCTCCAAAAATTTCTCCGGCATAATATTGCTGCCTATTAAAGTCTCCACACCGCCAATCACACCTTTACCGGCAATGCGTGCTTCAAACAGTAACTGATTGATAAAATAGAACAATTCTTCTATCCAGAACTCTGGCGTGATATGAATGCCCATGGCTTTGGAGAAATCATGGATACCAAACACCACATGTTTTACCGTGTTGTACTGCATCAATTCCGGCGCAATTTTCAGTGATTTAGGGTGCTCAATAATCGGCTGTATCGTAATCTGCGGATTAATGCTGAGTAAAAAGCTGGATAAATCGCGCACTTCTGCCGCGCCATACGCTTCGCCCGCTTTGGCCAGCATCACCACATCAATATAGTCGCCCATGTCGCGCACCAGCTTCATATCTTCTTCGTACTCATCGGTACGGAATGAGTTGGCGCGAATGGCGATGGTGACGCGCTCATTGACTTTACGCAGCAGCGGTAACTCGTTACGCAGCAAGGCACGGCTCATTTCTTTTTGCCGACAACCGTCTTCCAAGTCAAATATGAGGGTATGCGCATTGGTAAAATGGGCATGCTTTTTCATACGCGCAGAGGCTTGGTCCATGTCCTCATAAATACCCAAACTAGGCGCGTATTTCACCGGCGGATAATACAATTGTATGCCTGGCCAGTAATCGCCCAAGGCGCCTGCGTCTAAAATAAGCGCTTCTTCGCCAATGTGGTGAGCCGTCATGTTGTCTCCTGTTGCGCGCTGATAGTCACGGCTTGTAGTTTGCTAATGATCGTTTGTAAGTGCTGGTTTGATTGTGTTTCATGCGATTGTATCAACGCCCAAAAATCGTTATCGGGCAATTCCAGCATTTCATCAAAGACTTCCATTTCGGCTAACGTCAGGCTGCCAAATTGCTCGCTGACAAAGCGCTGCAACACGATGTCCAGCTCTAACATACCGCGGCGGCAGCGCCAAGCGAGGCGCCGCTGTTCTGCATCGTGCATGATTTCTGCGTTAAGCATGGTCATCCCCTACAATGATTTAATGGCAAATAATTTTTTAAGCTTGGACGGCTCAGCATCTTTGGCGCGCTCAATTTTTAAGTCTTTAATCTTGGCAATTGCCGCATTTGGGTTGAGCTTTTTCGGGCACACATCCACACAATTCATAATGTTATGGCAGCGATACAAACGATACGGGTCTTCCAAGTTTTCTAGGCGTTCTGCTTCGGCTTGGTCACGCGAATCGGCAATAAAGCGATACGCTTGCATGAGGCCAGCCGGGCCGACAAACTTATCTGGATTCCACCAAAAACTGGGGCAAGACGTAGTACACGCACCGCATAATATGCATTCATACATACCATCCAACTTGGCTCTATCTTCAGGGCTTTGTAAACGCTCGGTTTCTGGCGGCGGATCGTTATTCACTAAGTACGGTTTTACCGAGTTGTAATGCTCAAAAAACTGCGTCATATCAACGACCAAATCGCGAATGACTGGCAACCCCGGCATCGGGCGTAGCACAATTGGCTGCTCCAAATCAGCTAACTTGGTGATGCAGGCTAGCCCGTTTTTGCCGTTGATATTCATGGCGTCACTACCGCACACGCCCTCACGGCAGGATTTACGCAAACTTAAAGTATCATCCGACGCTTTAATGCGCACTAGCGCATCTAACAACATCAGGTCACTTTCCTCAAGCGTAATGTCGTAATCCTGCATATACGGCTTTTTGTCGACGTCGGGGTTATATCTATATATTGAAAAACGCATTATGTATTCCTAACTTTAAAACCTAATTCACCATAGGCTAAACTTTTTTCACCACAGAGACACAGAGGTACGGAGAACTTCTTTAGCACTACAAACCATTTGTATCCACTCACTTCAACAATAAAAACCTTACTGCACATCCCAGCTTATAGTTTTCCAGCAAATTTACATGATTTTGTATTTCTCAGTGCCTCTGTGCCTCTGTGCCTCTGTGGTGAACGTTTTTAATTGTGGTATGTGTTTAAACATTAATACACCCTAGTTTTAGGCGTAAATGACTCCACTGTCAGCGGCTGCAAACGCACAGGCTTATAAACCAACTTATGGTCTTGTTTGTAATACAAGGAATGCGTTAGCCAATGGATATCATCGCGCTCGGAAAAATCTTCACGCGCGTGTGCACCACGGCTTTCCTTGCGATTGTTAGCCGCATGCATAGTGGCCACGGCGGTTTCCATTAAGTTATCCAACTCCAGCGCCTCAATGCGGGCAGTATTAAAGACTTTACTTTTGTCTTTAATCTGTAAGCGCTGCGCCCGTTGCGCCACCGCATCAATGGCCGCAACGCCACTTTCCAACATATCGGGGAACCTGAACACACCACAATGGCTTTGCATGGTTTTGCGCATATCATTGCCCACTTCCGCTACACTTTCGCCCTGTTGTTGATTTTCTAAACGCGCCATGCGCGTCAGCGTCATGTCAGCAGCGTTAGGCGGCAGTGCTTTGTGCGCCTTGTTTTGCTGTACTTCTTGCAACATTTTGTCGCCAGCGGCTTTGCCAAATACCACTAAATCCAATAATGAATTTGAGCCTAAGCGATTGGCACCATGCACAGAAACGCAAGCACATTCGCCTACTGCATAGAGGCCATTCACCACGCGCTCAGATTGGCCGTCGTGCAATACCACTTGACCATCTAAATTGGTGGGAATACCTCCCATCATATAATGCGCAGTGGGTACCACTGGAATCGGGTCTTTGATTGGATCAACATTGGCAAACGTTTTGGCAATTTCACGGATGCCGGGCAAGCGCTTATTGATGACTTCTTCACCTAAGTGGTCAAGCTTGAGGTACACGGCATCTTTGTATTTACCTACGCCGCGGCCTTGTTTAATCTCGGTGGCGGTGGCGCGAGAAATCACATCACGGCTGGCTAAATCTTTAGCGCTGGGCGCATAACGCTCCATAAAACGCTCACCTTCACTGTTGACCAAATAGCCACCTTCACCGCGCACGCCTTCAGTGATGAGTACGCCGGCATTCAACACGCCAGTGGGATGGAATTGCCAAAACTCCATGTCTTGCAACGGTAAACCTGCGCGCGCAGCCATGCCTAAGCCATCACCGGTATTAATAAACGCATTGGTGCTAGCATGGAAAATCCGGCCAGCGCCGCCGGTGGCTAATAGCGTTGATTTAGCATGCAGGATATGCAATTCACCTGTTTCAATTTCTAAAGCAATCACGCCCAGCACATCGCCTTCGGCATCACGGATTAAATCCAGCGCAAACCACTCTATTAAAAATTGCGTGTTGGCGCGGATATTGCGTTGATATAAGGTGTGCAACATGGCGTGACCGGTTCTATCGGCCACCGCGCAAGTGCGCGAGATAGGTTTTTCGCCAAAATTTTGCGTCATGCCGCCAAATGGGCGTTGAAAAATACGGCCATTGTCCAAGCGGTCAAATGGCATACCAAAATGCTCCAGCTCAATAATGGCTTTGGCAGCATTTCTGCACATAAACTCGATGGCATCTTGGTCCCCCAAATAGTCCGAGCCTTTGATGGTGTCGTACATATGCCACAGCCATTTGTCCTCCGCCACATTGCCCAAGGCCGCAGCAATGCCACCTTGCGCCGCGACGGTATGTGAGCGCGTTGGAAACACTTTGGACAGCACGGCCACTTTAACGCCTGCCTCCGCCAATTGCAGTGAAGCGCGTAACCCTGCGCCGCCGCCGCCGATAATCACGGCATCATATGTATGGGTTTGTATGGTCATCTATGCACACTAGTTAATTAATATTCCATAAAATGGTGCTTACCCACACCAAGTCGATGATTAACACAACATCGACCAATAATTGTAGATAGCCACGTAAAGTGACATTAAAAATGTAGTCTTTCAGCACATCGCGCACGCCCAACCAAGCATGCATGGCTAAGCTGATAAACATTAATAGCGTGAGCAAACGCCACCACCATGGCGCAAAAAACGCCTGCCATTGTGTAAAGTCTGCGGGTTGCTTTATTAGCAACATGGTTACCAATAAAAACGTATACAGGGCCAGATATACGGCAGATAAACGCTGCGCCAGCCACTGTCGCATGCCCGGATATTTTTTGGTGAGTAACTCAATTAACATAAGGTTGTTACCAAATCCACCACGCAAATATCACTACAGAAACCACGCCTAATATCAACACCACACGGCTAGAAAAACGCGCTTTTTGCAAGCTAGTCATCCAGTGCACATCCATGGCTAGATGGCGAATACCAGCAAAAAAGTGATGAAAAAACGCCCAAGCCATTGCAATTAAGCACAACTTCACTGACCAATGCTGCAATACCTCACGCACCGCTGCGTATTCTGTTGCACCCGCTAAAGATTGCTGCAAAGCCAACAATAATAAGGGCTGCAACAAAAACAAGGCTACGCCACTGGCTCTATGCATAATCGACACCACCGCATTGATGGGCAACCGTATCGTCAATAAATTGAGATTTTTAGGCCGCTTTTTAGTGGGCTTACTTACAATCATGCAGCGTCTCGCACCGCGCTGGATACGCGCGCTAACAAGCGCGAATCAAACGGTTTGGGGATAATATAATCCTTACCAAACGTAAGCGACGTTAAGCCGTAAGCTGCCAACACCTCAGCGGGGACTGGCTCACGCGCCAAATGGCTGAGCGCTTTGGCGGCCGCAATTTTCATGTCTTCGGTAATTTGTTTGGCTTTTGCGTCCAATGCACCGCGGAACAAATACGGAAAGCACAAGGCATTATTGACTTGATTAGGGAAATCGCTGCGGCCGGTCGCCATTAAAATATCATCGCGCACGGCAAAAGCTACACTGGGCAATATTTCTGGGTCTGGATTAGCCAAGGCAAAAATAATCGGGTTTTTTGCCATGCCTTTAATTAGGTCTGCATCCAACGCATTTTTGGCAGATACGCCTATAAATACATCTGCATTCGGCATCACATCGGCCAGCTGTTTAGCCGCACTAGGTGTCACCGCCAGTGCACGATTGTTGTCATGTAAGTCTTCGCGGTTAGTATCCAGCACGCCACTTCTATCCACCATGGTGATATTGACCGCGCCCATTAATTTGAGTAATTT
>DASWSZ010000214.1:0-1791 GCA_036402395.1 Methylophilus sp. | reverse complement strand
CCTCTACAATGGCTGCGCCTAACACGTCTAATGCATTACTCAGCGAAGAGGTAATCACGGGGCGACCTAGTAATATGGATTCGATGGCTACCATAGGCAAACCTTCGCAAAAGCTACTTCTAGTAGGCACGATCACAGTATGTGCTTGTGCATAAATTGCCAACAGTGCGGGGCGATTTAATCTGCCGTGAATGGTGACTTGTGATTCCAATTGCTGTTTTTTACATTCGCTTTGTAGTAACGCTAAGTCAGAACCACCACCACAAATATGAAATGCTACAGGCTCGTCTTTGAGTAGTTGAGCCATCTCCAAAATATCAAATACCCCCTTTTCATGCTCTACACGTCCCGCAAATACCACTTTAAATACTGCAGAGTCGTGTGCAGGCGGCGCTAATGCAGTTTCAAAGTTATTTCGGTAAAACTGTGCCTTGAACACATCAGTTGGGCAGTGTTTACCATGGCAGATGGTTTCAATTTGGCTTTTTATTTCTGGTGAGCAGCAAATCGCACGGGTCGCAATATACTTTAAAAACCAGCCATCTAGTCCTAGTAATAAGCGTTTAACTTTGCTTGTGGGCGGGTAACCTTTCGCCCAAAACGTATTGTGAAATTGTGGGAAAATTTTGATGCCAAGCAACTTCAGCGGTGCCAGCATAAACCAATGGGTTGCACCATTGGTAACATGAAAATAGTGTGGACGGTAGCGTAAACAAAGACCTATCAAATAAAGGCCATACAGTATTTGCGAAAGATGGTAGCCAATGGCACCATTAAAACTGATTTTACGCTGGCTAAATGCTGAAAAACCTGTAAATGCAACCTGTTTCTTTTGCGGAAACGAAGAGATTCCTAGTGTATTGAGGTTATTTTTTTTGCAGAAATCAAAAACTTGCCCACTAAATGTCAACGATGTTTCAGTAATGACATCTTCCTGGTGATACCAGCGCGTCATCGCTTCGACGATATCACCGCTCCCTTCTACGTAGATTAAATCTATTTTTTTTGTGTTTGAAGAAGTCATTAGTAAGCTTTAATTATCATCGTGTTAGGTGAACTATGCTGCCAGCATCCTTATTATGCGTCAATAGGGTATTTGGCTATTAAACCTGCATCAGTGCTTTTCTAATCGCCAGCTCATCTAAGCCTTTACCAATAATGACTATTCGACTGATGGGTTCATCTTCTTCCCAGCCCTCCAGTAAAGTAGGCGGGTAGGGCGTAAAGTGCACGGCATGAATCGCCAATGGCGCCGATTGGTCTTCGGCATGGATAATGCCTTTAAGCCGCAGCAAGCCTTCACCATAGGTTTGGCATAGCCACAAAATACGCGGTTTTAAATCTGCCCAATTGAGTGGTTTAGGCATGGTGACGGTAAAACTGCTGATCTCTTCATTATGCGATGGTTGCGGCAACATGCCGCGCGTTTGCGATGCTTTGGCTGGCGCGCGTAGCCAGCGTTGCGGCGCAGCTTGCTTGCCAGTGGGGTCAAATAAGCCGACGTCTATAATTAAGCCTGGGTCAATTTCACCATGTAAAACCCTATGTTGTGTGGCGCTGGGGTTGATTGCATCAAGTGTTTGTTTCAACGCTTCCAACTGTTTGGCGCTGGCGATATCCGTTTTGGTGATGAGCAGTACATCCGCCACTGCCGCTTGTTTTTTCGCCTCACTATGCTCGGCAATCTGTTGTGCACCATAGCTGGCATCAATCGTCACCACCACCGCATCCAAGCGGTATACCGATTCAATCACGGGCTCATTCATTAAGTTACCCAAAATCGGCCCTGGG
>DASWSZ010000213.1:0-9548 GCA_036402395.1 Methylophilus sp. | reverse complement strand
AAAGGATGGCCATTATTTGCTGAAGCAACAACGCTCAACTTGGTGGGTGTTGTGGCGCAATACTACTGATGATTTGCAAGTGCCTGCTGGGCAACGTGTGTATTGTTTTTCGTCGATATTCGCGCCCAGTGGTTTGCAGACGCGCTTGTATCATCATTGGCAGATTTACACTGAAAAACAAGGCTGGCAAACACAATCACGCATAGGGTTTGATTTAAATGGTGGCCGCGATGATGGTTACCGCGGCTACACCTATAAGCAAAATTTAACTTCAGGCAAATGGCGGGTGCGGGTGGAAACAGAAAATAAAAAAACGATTGCGATTCATGGGTTTACGATAGATCAGGGGCAGCATGCCCCTGATACAGTAGTGATGCGTTATTAATGAGATTTAATTAATGCAAACGCTATTAATGTTTGCCGTCGCTGTGCGCCATCAGCTTATCAATGTAGGCAATAGACACCGCAGACGCTACAAACGCCATATGAATAATGGTTTGCCACAGCAATACTTTATCGCTTAAGTTTTCGGCATTAATAAAGGTTTTAAGTAAGTGTATAGACGAAATACCAATAATGGCGGTGGCTAATTTCACTTTAAGTAAATTGGCATTTACATGCGATAGCCAATCGGGTTCGTCCGGATGACCTTTCAGATTTAAGCGCGACACAAAGGTTTCATAACCGCCCACGATGACCATAATCAGCAAGTTTGAAATCATCACTACATCGATTAATCCCAATACAATCAACATGATATCGGCTTCTGTGATGGTGGCGGTTTTGCCGACCAAATGTACTAGCTCGACGCCAAAGAAGTACACATACACTGCTTGTGCGACGATTAAACCCAAATATAGTGGCAGCTGTAGCCAGCGGCTGCCAAATAAAATATTGGTCATGATGTTGCTTTGTTTGTATTCGGTCGGGCTAGGTGGTTTGATTTCTTGCATATCGATTCTGGTGAGATTTATAAAAGTGTGGATTTTACCTGAAGACCTGACGCAAGTCCTAACGTCTTCAGGGCTTATGTTTTTATGCGCTAAGTAATTTGGCTATCCAAATTAAAGTTGGCACTGTCATCGAGTGCTAGCAATTGCGTCAGCACAGGCATGCTTTCAGCCAATAGTGTAGGTAAGTGCCATGGAGGATTAATGACAAACATGCCGCTGCCGTGCATGCCATAGCCGTCAACACTAGGTGCTTGTACGTTTAAACTGATATTTAGCCAATCCTTGACGCCCAGCGCATGCAATTGTTTAATCATTTCAGCCGGTTCTGGCCGTTGCAATAGCGGGTACCACACTAAAAAAGTACCAGTCGCAAAGCGTTTGAGGCTATCTTCTATACATGCCACCACACGTTGGTAGTCGTTTTTCACTTCGTAGGGCGGGTCTATCAATATTACCGCGCGTTTCGTGGGTGGTGGTAAACACGCTTTAATGCCGCTAAAGCCATCTTGCAAAGCAATGTTAGTTTGGCGACCTTTATTATTAAAGTTGTCCGTCAATAATTGGTAATCACTAGGATGCAACTCAAATAAGCGTAATTTATCTTCTGCGCGTAAATAATATTCGGCAATTTTGGGTGAGCCGGGATATAGCGTTAAAGTTTGGTCTGGATTGAAAGACTGAATAGTATCTACAAACTCTGCCAGTGAACTAGGTAAATCAGTGGTGTTAATTAAGCGTTTAATGCCAGTTGCAAACTCGGCATTTTTTTGCGAAAACGTACTATCCAACGCATATATGCCAGCGCCGGCATGGGTATCAATCACCCAATAAGGTTTATCCTTTTGGTTAAAATAGGCTAGCACTAAGCTAAACACATAGTGCTTAAGCACATCGGCATGATTGCCGGCATGAAAGGCGTGGCGGTAACTCAACATGGTGGATTCATCTTAAAAAAGCAAGCTCATTATAAAAGAGTGCTCATAAATAATATGCGCCACGGTAGACAAAATTTGTATGTTCGCGTTTTGTTAGCTGTAACACTACTTTTCACACCTAAAGGATACACTATGAAAAAAACAGCAATCATGACCTTATTATCCACCGTATTAGCGTTTGGCGGTATGAGTGTATATGCCAATCATCATGAAGGTGGTCATGCAGGCAAGCATGAGACGAACGCCGATGCCAATAAAGATGGCAAAGTGAGTTTTGATGAATTCAAAGCGGCACGCGACAGCCATATGAAAGCGCAGTTTGAGCGTAAAGACAGCAATAAAGATGGTTTTATTGATGAGACTGAAAAGCAAGCCGCTAAGGCTAAATGGAAAGAACATCGCGCCAACATGAAAGAAAAATGCGCAATGCATAAGTAATTTATAAGCGTTAAGTAAACCTAAGCAGCGCTGTTTAAGTATAGTCGCTGCTTTTTTATTGCGCATGAGGATTGGTCTTTTTTCTAGCATGCGTTAGCATGGTGACATGAACAATTCGCACAAAGACACGCCAGCGCATCAACACACGCATGACCACAATGACCATGACCACGCGCATGGGAATCCATTTTTAATCCCATTTCTGCTGATTCTGGTATTTGCCGTACTGGAGTTCTCGGGTGCCATCTGGACGCAGTCGCTGGCGTTGTTGGGCGATGCTTGGCATATGTTTTCTGATGTGTTTGCTTTGGGCCTAGCTATGTTTGCTGCGCACCGTAGCAACCAAGCCAAAGCCTCAAACCGACAAAGCCGTGCTGAGACGGTGGCTTCTGTCTTGAATGCGCTACTGATGCTGTTGGTGGTGATTTGGATAGTGATTGAAGCGATTGCCCGTTTACAACAGCCCGCGCCTGTGGCTGGCGGCTATGTCATGGTGATTGCGTTTATTGGGCTGGTGGTTAATTTAATTGTCGCTCAGCGCTTGCATCATCAAGCAGAACATCACGGCCACCACGATAACCTTAACCATCGCGCGGCTTTGTTGCATGTGATGGGCGATATTTTAGGCTCGGTGGCGGCATTGGCGGCGGGAGCGGTGGTGTACTTTACTGGCTGGCTACCGATAGACCCTATTTTATCCATTGTGATTTCATTATTGCTATTGGGTGTGACCTTAAGTTTAATCAAAGATATTTGGTACGCACGTGCAGGTCAACCTACCTCAAGTCAGCATAAGCATCACTAATAATCTTCATCAATTCAATTGGTTAATTAAAGGAGCAACATCATGCCTTATGTCAATATTAAGCTTGCTGGTACAGTCACCAAAGAGCAGAAAAAGCAAATCGCCAAAGAAATTACCGACACACTGGAGCGCGTGGCGCACAAACCGGCTAATTACACTTATATTACTTTTGAAGAAGTGGCGTATGAGGATTGGGCGATCGCCGGCAAACTGCTAGATGAATAGCGTGTATGCGCAAGCGCATTAAGCTGCGAATGTAATGCTAAAATGCGGGTATGTTTGACCCTAAACCGCTGTTAAAAAACCTACCCAATTTACCCGGTGTCTACCGCATGATGAATGCGGAAGCCACCGTGATTTATGTCGGTAAAGCCAAAGACCTGAAAAAGCGCGTTTCTAGCTACTTTAATAAAAATTTGCCCAGCCCGCGCACGCGCATGATGGTGTCTCAAATTACGCAGATTGAAACTACCGTCACGCGTACCGAAGCTGAAGCGCTGCTGCTGGAAAACAACCTCATTAAAAGTATCATGCCGCGCTACAACGTGTTGTTTCGCGATGATAAATCCTACCCTTATATCGCATTGACGGGTGATGCTTATCCGCGTTTGGCCTTTCATCGTGGCGCGCAGCGCAAAGGCGCGCAATACTTTGGGCCTTTTCCAAACTCGGTGGCGGTACGTGAGAGCATACAACTGCTGCAAAAAGTGTTTAAGTTGCGCACTTGCGAAAACACGGTATTTGCCAATCGCTCCCGCCCTTGCTTGCAATATCAAATAGAACGCTGCACCGCACCCTGTGTAGACTATATCTCACCTGACGAATACGCGCATGATGTGCGCCATGCCGCGATGTTTTTGGAAGGCAAAACCAACGAGGTCCTCAATGCCTTGGGCGATAAAATGAACACGGCGGCGGCCAATCAAGAATACGAAGCCGCAGTGGTGTTCCGCGACCGCATGCAGGCGCTGCGCCAAGTGCAAGCCAAGCAATTTGTCAGCGATTTTAGTGTGTCGGATGCCGACGTGATTGCTTGTGCCGAGTTAGAAGGCCAGCATTGCATTAACTTAGTGATGATACGCGGTGGCCGTCACTTGGGTGATAAAAGCTTTTTCCCGAAAAATAGCCAAGATGCCAGCTTAAGCGAAACGGTAGAGGCGTTTTTAACTCAGCATTATGTGGCGCAAAACACGCCACCGATGATTGTCTGCGGCGTCGAAGTAGACACCAAAAGCTTTGAGGACGTATTGAGCGAACAAGCCAGCCGCAAAATCAAACTCATTACCAATGCCATCGGCGATAAACGCGTTTGGCTAAAAATGGCGCAAACCAATGCCGAGCTAGGCTTAAGCCAACGCGCTGCAACGTCAGCCAACCAAGCCGCTAAGTTGTTGGCTTTGCGTGAGGCTTTGCATTTGGCCGATACAGTAGAGCGCATCGAGTGTTTTGATATTAGCCACACCATGGGCGAAGCCACAGTCGGCAGTTGCGTGGTGTTTGATAAAGGCGATATGCAAAATAGCGAATATAGACGCTATAACATTACCGGCATTACACCAGGCGATGATTATGCGGCGATGCGCGATGTATTGACGCGGCGTTACAAAAAAGTGGCGGCGGGTGAGGGCAAGCGGCCAGATTTAGTATTTATTGATGGCGGTAAAGGCCAACTGGGTGTGGCGATAGAAGTCATGCAGGAAGTGGGCTTGGAAGACATTTTGTTGGTGGGCATTGCCAAAGGCGAAGAACGCAGGCCAGGCTTGGAAACCATGATTTTTTCTGATACCGGTGAAATGCTCAACTTAGAAAAAGACAATCAAGGCTTACATTTACTGCAACGCATTCGCGATGAAGCCCACCGCTTTGCCATCACCGGCCACCGTGCCAAGCGCGCCAAGGCACGCCTGACATCTAGCCTAGAAGACATAGAAGGCGTTGGCGCTAAGCGGCGCAAGGCGCTGTTGACGCGCTTTGGTGGCTTAGACGGGGTGAAAAATGCTAGCATAGACGAACTTGCGCAAATTGAAGGCGTAAGTCAGGCGCTGGCAGAAAAAATTTACGCGCAGCTACATTAACGATAACGAGAAAAAGCGCATTCAATTATGGTCTGGAATATCCCTAATATTTTAACGGTGCTCAGAATCGCGCTGATTCCGGTGTTTGTCGGCGTGTTTTATTTACCCAAAGGTGCCATCACCGATGCTGCCATTCCAGCGCATTGGGTCAATTTAGTAGCCACTGCAGTATTTGCGCTGGCCGCGTTTACCGATTGGTTGGATGGCTATTGGGCGCGCAAATATAATCAAATGTCCAATTTTGGCGCGTTTTTAGATCCTGTGGCCGATAAACTCATGGTAGCCGCCGCGTTAATTGTGTTGGTAGAGTTTGCGCGCATCGGTGCCGTTATTGCTTTAATCATCATTGGCCGTGAAATTGCTATCAGTGCTTTGCGCGAATGGATGGCCAGTATTGGTAAAAGCAGCAACGTGGCGGTGGCCATGATTGGCAAATTTAAGACCGCGGCGCAAATGATCGCTATTTTATTATTACTTTATTATGACCCCATCGGCGCCTTTAATACCAAGCTGGTAGGACAGGTGCTGATCATCATAGCGGCAATTTTGACATTGGTATCAATGGCTTATTATTTAAAAGCGGCGTGGCCGGTGATTCGTGACGCCGACGAACCTTTTTAATAATTAAATAAATGTGAAAAGATAATGCTAAAAGTGCAAATTCATCCTTGACACCACTTATAAAATCGTTAAAATACGCACCTTCTTAACGCGGGAATAGCTCAGCTGGTAGAGCGATACCTTGCCAAGGTATAGGTCGCGAGTTCGAGTCTCGTTTCCCGCTCCAAATTGGTAGTTAAAACGGCGAATGCAATGTGCTTTCGCCGTTTTAGTTTAAACTCATGCTGATTGCGTATTCTGTGCAATCATCACGGCGCGATAGCAAAGCGGTTATGCCGCGGCCTGCAAAGCCGTTTAGGCCGGTTCGACTCCGGCTCGCGCCTCCAACAACCTGTTTCATTATGTTTTAAATCATTCAATTTTATTCCAAAATATCCAGCAAAGCGTTATAGTACAAGGCCATAACGTTTCATGGTGTATTATTATGTTTTATTTTGTGCCGCCCTGTTTCAAGATACTTTTAGGTATTGCCGAGGTATGGAATAGGGCTATACCTTGTTAACCAATAAGAAAATAGATGGGGCTAAGCCGCAAGTCGCGCCATATAAGCTAACTGACGCGCATGGGCTATATATTCACATATTGCCGACAGGTACAAAAAGCTGGCGTTTTAACTACTCTAAAGACGGTAAGAACAAAACTAAAACATTCGGTCAATACCCCAATATAGGCGTAGCCGATGCTAGGCAATTGCTGAATGCTTTTAAGCTGGAATTGGCACAAGGTACAGCCGAGGTATCAGAAACGTTTGATACCTTTAAAAATAAATGGCTTATCCACAAAAAGACCAGCTTACGCAATGCTAAACATAAGCAGCAGATAGAATATCGCCTTGATACGTTTGTATCGCCTCACATCGGCAAAAGGCCAATAGATAGCCTTAAGCGTGCTGATTTTGTGGATATAGTGCAAAGAGTACAGAACGGTGGCATTGTTGAAACCGCGCACCGGGTCGCTATTCATATCAGGCAAGTAATGGACTATGCGGTTGATATGGGGTTGATTGAAAGCCATGCGGCTAGTGGATTGTCTAGGGTGCTGAAAGCGCCTAAAGTAAAACACATGAATTGCATACCTGTAGAACAGGCAGCAACGCTGTTTAAGGCTATAAATTCATACGATGAGCCCATCACTAGGCTAGGCTTGATATTCGCTGCATTGACGTTTATACGCACGAATGAGCTACGTTATATGCAATGGTCTGAGATTCAAGACAAGCGGTTTTGGGTAATACCAGCCGAGCGCATGAAAATGAAAAAGCCACATGTTGTGCCGCTATCTGAATTTGCATTGAAAATACTGGATGAATTAGAAGTTCACACTGGCGACTATGATTTAGTATTTCATTCGCCAACTAGACCGAATAAGCCTATTAGTGAAAATACGCTATTGTTTGCTCTGTACCGACTTGGCTATCGTGGCATTATGACTGTTCACGGCTTTAGAGCTTTAGCCTCTACTGTGCTTAACGAGCAATCACCATTTAGCCATGACGTGATAGAGCGACAACTAGCCCATAAAGAAACTGACCAAGTAAGAGCCGCATACAATCGCGCTGAATATCTTGACGAGCGCATTAAACTGATGGATTGGTGGTCAGAGAAGGTACAAACGTGGCTGCTAAATCCCTAGACCAACGTGGACGGCCTGTTAATACATCAGGCTCAGGGATTTCACCCTTATCACGCATACGCCAGAATGTTGAGCGGCTTTTAATGTCTAGCTCTTGCATTAAATCTTCAATGTAAAATATCTTTTTCATATCTACTCCTATTCTTTCACCTGTTTAGCTTTGCCGAGTGCTTTGCTGGTAATTTCTATCATGTAGGTGTCGCCACCTCTCAAATAGCCACATTCTTCTATTTTTTCCAACGCTTCCAGCAACTCAGCCACCCTAGCATTAAGCTCTGCAATTTCTTTTTCTTTCTCGGCTGCATGATTAGCCAACCTGATTTCAATAAATTTAATTAACTTAGCTTTTGTTAATTCATTATCAAGTGTTAAAAAATCATCTAGCTTAGTACTATCAAAATCATCAGGTTTATTTTCTGAACATCCTTCAAAATATGTTTTAGTCATTATGTTTGCTCCATTGCTTTGTCTATAGCTAATTTTCGCTTGTTTAAGTAGTACTCAGATTCAATATTGCAGTTGTACTCACCGTTAAATCCTTCGCCGCTTTCCATAAAGCCTATGTCATAAAACTTTTCAGCGTCTTGTGCTTCCCTTAGCTTAGTTATTTCCGCTATAGCATCTAATAACATCAAGTTATATTCTGAGTTGTAGCCGTCACCATCTAAGGTATATTCTTTGATTCTTTCTACAATGTCTTTCACTAAGGCTTCATACTCTGCTTGTGGGATGGTTACTGTGTTAGTCATTAGGTTAAATCCTCAAGCTGGTAAAATAATGAAGCTATTTTGTCGCATACATCGCTAATATCATCGCGTTTAGATTCAAGTTCTGGCGCTAACTGAATACCAGCGCCATTGCGATTTTCTTTGTACATATTTCTTATGTTTCCATAGCTAATATTTTTGGATTCAATGTTCACCATGCCCATATCAACAACTACATTCATCCTTCACTCCCTTTCAGCGCAATCAGCGCTTTCATAATTGCTACGATGGTTGCCTGTACTTTGTCGTTGTTGTGATTGCTATATAGTTCACTTTTAACAACTTTGTTTGATTCTACTAGCGCCCATCTTGGCTCTGCTCTAGGATATTGAGCTACACCTAGTCCATGCTCAATCGCTAGCCGAATAACCTTTGCCGCAATACCAACACTGTTTGCTAGGAATTCTTCCACTACACATTACACATATTGAATATCTCATATCAGTCCACCCACATATGTTCAGCTACGCGGTCAGCATCTTCAACAATGCTAACTATTGAATCAGCATCTTCTTTTCTCGAAAATCTCATTGCTTTTTGATTAGAAGGTGTCCAGTCAAGTAATCCAATACGGTCGCAATACAGATAATGTACAGAACCGCCAATATCCTTCTCAACTAACCATGCTGTTTCTCGCGCTTCTTCTGTCGTGTATTCTGGATACATATCGTCAGCAAGTGAATCTGCAAGGCTATTGCCCAATTCCTGAGTAACGCCAGTCTTTTCTACAAACATTGCAGATAAATTAATCATCCATTCTTCTTTAGTCATATCTCACACCTTCCCTGTTAGTCCTGTGAATAATGCTTAGAATGTATGCGTTCAACTATTTCTACTTGCTTGCTAGTCAATTCATTAACTCTTGATCCATTTCCTGTTTTGCAAATAATTGAATCAATGAAGTCATTTTCCCATTCAGAGACATCTTTAGTGCCTAAAAGACCTGCTAGTTGATTAATTTTTGCATTAAGTGATTTCATATCTCACACCTTCCCTTGTTCGTATGAAGTAAGAGCGTTGCTTATAATTTCCTCAGCTTCACCTACTAAATATTCTGTAGCTCTAGGATGCGCCATTGCTGCTGAATTAAGCTTTTGTTTTGCTTTTCGCAAAGCCTCTACCAACATATCTGGTGCTGGCGCTTTAACATCGCTGGGTTTTAGTGCGATAGATGATTTAAATTTCGCAGTATTCATGTAATTCCCTTTTCTTTTTAAGGTAAGCCTGATGCGCTTCATAAGGTGAATCAAAACTACCAATATGAAATACTTTTCCAAGGTGTTTAATTTGAGCTCTATATCGTGGCGTTTTATTTGAATCTA
>DASWSZ010000212.1:0-7557 GCA_036402395.1 Methylophilus sp. | reverse complement strand
AATGATAGTGCTGGTACTTGGAAAAACAAATTAGCCAACACCGCTAAGATGACCACTACCATACCAATCATCAAAAACTTGCCCATAAAGCTAAAATCACGATTTGCATTTGAAGCAATGGCAGACAAGGTTAAAAACGATACCGCAGTGCCGCCTGCAGCCAAAGCAATCAACTGTGAACCATTACTTAGGTGCAAAGCATGTTGCAGAATAGGACCTAGCAATAAGCCCATCACAAACGTGAAGCCAAACAGTAACCAAACGCCCGCGGCGTTATCAGCATTTTTAGCCACTAACCAAGACATACCATAAACTGCCGCTAAAATGCCGATGAAAGCGAGGATAGGACTAGAGGCCATCCAAGCGAAATTAATATTAACCCCAACCATCGCACCAAAAATGGTAGGAATCATGGTTAAACCGAGCAAGGCGTATGTGCTGCGCAACACTTTATTTTGTGTGGTGGATAAGCTACCCTCGCGACCCAATACTTGCATGTTATCTGACATTACATCTTCCTTTTCAAAATTGCCAAATGGCAACACTCTTAAGATAGCGACATTAGTTAAAAGTTTCAAGTGAAATATTGTGACAATTTGTTGAATTTAAGCAAATAAATCGCCTTCAACTTGGCCTACGCGCGCCACTTTATGGATGGCCTCGACATAATGCTGCGTCTCGCGCAATTGCGTCATGCTTAAGGGGTGATGGCCGCCATGCATGCGGGTGAGGCGAATAATGCTTTGTGCCGGCATTTTCCACTGCAATTTGCTAAACAATTCATCCGCCAAGTCTGGGCGATTGCATAACAGCACCATATCGCAACCGGCATTGAGCGCCGCCAAACTGCGTGTGGTGACGTCACCTCCGACAGTCGCGCCTTCCATACTAAGGTCATCGCTAAAAATCACGCCATTAAAGCCTAAACGCTCACGCAGCACTTTTTGTAACCATTTGGGCGAGAAACCAGCCGGTTTATCATCCACTTTAGGGTAAATCACATGCGCGGGCATAATCGCTGCTAAGCCTTCATCAATCATTTGCCTAAACGGTTGCATATCGTTTTGTGCGATTTGGTCAAAGTCACGCTCATCGACCGGAATACTTACATGCGAATCGGCCACCACAAATCCATGGCCTGGAAAATGCTTACCCACCGCAGCCATGCCGCCTTTTTTAAGGCCCTGCATCAAGCTAAACGCCAACTCATTAATGGCTTGCGGGTCACGATGAAACGCCCGATTGCCAATCACCAAGCTGTCGCCATAATCCATATCGAGCACTGGCGTAAAGCTAAAATCGATGCCATGTGCGCGCAACTCTGCGGCCAATATAAAGCCTGCTTCCACAGCCAATTCACGTGCTTTTCTTGGATGCGTATCCCAGATTTTGCCAAACTCACGCATGGGCGGAATTTTGGTAAAGCCTTCTCTAAAGCGCTGCACACGACCACCTTCGTGATCTACTGCAATCAGTAAAGGTGGCTGGCGCACGGCATGGATACTGGCAGTTAGCGCTTTAAGCTGCTCGCTATTGATAAAATTGCGGGCAAATAAAATCACACCGCCCACAAGCGGATGTTGTAAACGTCGAATATCGTCGGCAGTTAACTCGGTGCCGACCACATCCAGCATGACTGGGCCTAATGACATAGTCTCTTTCTCTTTAAAATTTGAACCGTTTTTATCATATCAATACCCGTCATTCCCGCGCAGGCGGGAATCCAGTTTAGCCACTAATTTTTTTATTCGGTACATGCTATCAACATCCATGTTGCCTAGATTTACGCCTACACGGGAATGACGAAATCAAGGCGTATTTATAGGCTTATACGAAAGCTTTCAGGCGATATAGGCTCGTCACTTCTTTAGCCCGCGCCGCATACAGTGGGTCGGATTGATCACTGGCTTTGGCATGTTTAGGTGTAATGTCTAGTTGTTCCACTACACTTAAACCAGCCTCGGCTATCCATTTTTGCAAAGCCTCTGGTGCGCGTAAACCTAAATGCTCAGCCAAGTTAGACATAATCAGCCAAGCTTCGCCATCGTCATTTAAATGCGCACTTACCCCAGTTAAAAAGCCTTTCACCATCGCACTGTTAGGGTCATAAATCGCGTGCTCAATCGGCGCGTTGGCTTTGGCTGGAATCCACGGCGGATTACACACAATCAAATCCGCTTTACCCACTGGGAATAAATCAGTGTGTTGCAGCGTGATGTAAGATTTCAGGCTGAGCTGTTGAATATTTTCTGCCGCACATTGCAAGGCGCGCGTGCTGTTATCAGTGGCCACCACTTGTTTCACGCCGCGATTGACCAACACCGCCGCAATTACACCAGTACCAGTACCAATATCAAACGCCACTTTGGGATTATTCAGCGGCGCTTGATTAATCAGCTCCAAATACTCACCGCGCACTGGAGAATACACGCCGTAATGGGCATGGATATTGGCTTTGAGCGCCTCAATATACACGCCTTTTTTACGCCACTCATGCGCACCTATCATGCCCAGCAATTCACGCAAAGACAGCAATAATTTGACTGGTGGTTTATCCCCTAGCGCACCTTGCACCGCGTCCTTTACATCGGGGGCACGTTTTAAATCACATTTGGCGTGCTGTAACTCAATTAAAATTTTGTTGGTGATATTGGCCCG
Organism: Methylophilus sp.; assembly: GCA_036402395.1. Classification (GTDB taxonomy): domain Bacteria; phylum Pseudomonadota; class Gammaproteobacteria; order Burkholderiales; family Methylophilaceae; genus Methylophilus. Next base: position 4,899 of record DASWSZ010000212.1, on the reverse strand, counting down.
GTGAATTTGGCGCGCACGATGCTGATGAAAAGTTTCTGCCATGGTTGCCGCTGGCTTGGCTGGTTTACGGTCTACGCGACGCGTGATGGCTTGCAATAGTTGTTTGGCATTTTGAAAATCGCCGCGATACAACAAGGCTGTACCTTCACAAGCCAGTTTGTAGGCTTCATCGGCTTTGGTTTCATCATTGGCAATGACAATGTTTTTTGGCGGCGCTAAATTAGCCTCCGATTGCCAAGCGGCTTGTTGCGGCTTGCCTTTTTCTTGCCAACTAATGGTGGCGTGTTCAATGTGGGCGATATCGGTCAAAAGTGTTCCTAGCATGCAATATTAATGGTGAGCACTCGCTGCTTGCGCGAGAAAATGCACATTGTACAGCGCCATGGTCATTACCGTGTAACGAAGTCATCGCACGTTGCGCCATGCTAAGGTTAACGCTCAAGCTTAAACGGATTAAAGTCTGTGCTTCTGTCGTAATAATCTTCGTGTTCGGCACGTTTTAAAAACGCCACCACTTTGTACACCACAGGTGTAAAGGCAACTTCTACCAAAATTTTGGCGACAATTTGCGCGCCTATGACGAGCGGGATTTTATCGTTAGGAATAATGCCAGTATTCCAAAACGCCAGCGGCACAAACATCACGGTATCAATCGCCTCGCCAAAAATGGTGCTAGTAATGGTGCGTTGCCACAAGTGCTTACCAGCCGCCATCACCTTCATTTTGGCCATGATAAAGCTATTGACAAACTCGCCCACCGCAAACGCCACCAAACCCGCCAGTGAGATGCGCCAAGTGCTGCCAAATGCTACTTCATACTCATGTTGATTTTCCCAGAACGGCGCTGGCGGCAATACGACTATCATCCACGCCATCACGCTGGCAAACGCTAGGCCAGCAAAACCCACCCAAATCACGCGGCGGCTGGCGGCGTATCCGTACACTTCGGTAAGAATATCGCCAAAAATAAATGAGATAGGGAAAAACAATACGCCAGCACCAAACGTCAGCGTGCCCAATAACGGCGCATCAATTTGTGTGACTTTGGCGGGGCCAATGAGGTTGGAGCAGACCAACACCGTGACAAATGCCGCCATGATAATGTCGTAATATTTGAATTGTTTTTGCATAGTCAACCTGTCATGCTTTGCTTTTTACTGCATAAGTGATTGTTAAAAAACACTATTTTTAACTTTTATCGGTACGCACATCGAGTTTATCACGCAACACATCGCCGCCTAAATTAATGGCCAAAATCAAGCTCATTAAGCTCAAGCCCACAATTAACACATAATGTGGCGCCACCAGCATATAGCGCACGCCATCACGCAACATGGCGCCCCACGAGGCATTGGGCGCTTGGATGCCCAAGCCTAAAAAGGATAAACTGGCTTCGGCAATCATAATACTGGCTAAGCTATAAGTGGCTTCTACCATCAATAATGAGCCCAACAATGGCAAAATATGCTTCAGCATAATTCTATTAGGGCTGGCGCCTAGTGATTCTGCTGCTTGTACGTGTTGGCGATTGCGCAAGCTTAAGGTTTGGCCGCGGGTGAGTCTGGCATAGCTAACCCAGCCCGTTAAACATAAGGCAAACACCAAATTCAACATGCCTGGCCCCAACACAGCGGCAAACGCAATCGCCAATAATATGCCAGGGAAAGCCAAAAACACATCGGTGATTTGCATTAATATGCGGTCTAGCTTGCCGCCGTAAAAGCCCGCCATCAAGCCTACTAGTACACCGACAGTCATGGTCACCACAGTCACCACCACCGCCACCAGTAATGAGACTTCTACGCCACGCAGCACCCGCGCCAGAATGTCACGACCTAACTCATCTGCACCCCACCAATGCTGCCAGTTAGGCGTAGCCAACACACTGCCTAAGTCAATGTGATTGCCGTGCATATCAAACACGCGGCCCACACATACGGCAACAAGCCAAAACAACAAAATAATCAGTGAAAATGTTTTCATCACGGGCAATTCAACATCGGCTAACTGGCGTGACGCATTCTGGGGTCGGCAAACCTATACACTATATCGGTCAAAAGATTGACCAGCACATAACTCAGCGCCACCACCAGCACACAGGCTTGGGTGACGGGGTAATCGCGCTTTTCTATGCTTTCGACCAATAAACGGCCAATGCCATCCCAGCTAAATATGGTTTCTGTAATCACAGTACCGGCCAGCAAGCTACCCATTTGCAAACCGACAATGGTAATAATCGGCAATAAGGCAGCGCGCAAGGCGTGGCGTAGGATCACTACGCGTTCGCTTAAGCCTTTGGCGCGCGCAGTACGGACAAAGTCTTCATTCAGCACTTCCAGCACACTGGTACGCGTCATGCGCGTGAGAATCGCACTTAAGCCAAAACCTAACGTCAGCGCCGGTAACACAATAGCAGCTCTACTATCCATACCGCTGACAGGCAACCAACCTAACCAAACGGCAAATAACAGCATGAGTAATGGCCCCAGCCAAAACGCTGGCATTGCGGATAAGCGCACACTGACGATGGTCACAATAAAGTCTTGCCAATGCCCTGCATGCATGGCCGCATAAATGCCTAAGGGCAAGCCTATGCTGATACCAATGAGTAATGACAGTAGCGCCAACTTAACCGTGGCCGGATAACGCGTTTGTATGAGTTCGGCTATCGGCTGTTGCGTATGTATAGATTTGCCAAAATCACCATGGGCAAGTTTGCTTAAATAGCTGCCAAATTGCACAATTAAAGGTTCGTCTAACCCCAGCTCAGCGCGCAAAGCAGCGCGGTCGGCAGTACTGGCCGATTCACCCAGCATCACCTCAACCGGGTCTCCCGGCACCAAATGCACCAGTAAAAACGTGAGTAACAGCACCCCAAACACGACAGGGATAATAGCAAGCAGCCGCTTAATCATTATGAATCAGTACTTTGGTGCCAACATCCACCAAATTAAACAACTGCACAATATCCTCGTTGCGCATGCGTACGCAGCCATGCGAACCAATTTGCGTCATGTCAGTACTCTCGGGCGTGCCGTGGATATAAATGTAACGCTGCATGGTATCGACATTGCCTAGCCTGTTTTTGCCAATTTCGGTGCCGCTTAACCACAATATCCGCGTCAAAATCCAATCGCGATTGGGAAACTGCGCCATCAGTTCTGGCGTACAAATTTCTCCCGTTTGGCGGCGGCCAACAAACACCGCATTAGCCGGTGCGCCCTTACCTATTTTGGCGCGGATAATATGTGCACCCAACGGCGTGCAGCCACTGTTTTTTTCGCAACCCACACCATTGGCGGCGGTAGACACTGGGTATTGTGCTAGCAACTCGCCAGCATTATCAAACAAGCGAAGCGTTTGGAGTGGAATAGAAATATCGATAAGCATAAGGTCTTATTTTACGCTATTCGTGAGATTAGGCGTAAGCGCAAGCTCAGTTAATCCTCTTAGGTCGTTGGTGCGGTTGGCAACAATAAATCTTCCAGAAAAAACGCTGAGAGCGATGCCCGTCCTGTTAAGCCTGCTTTGCGGTACAGCGCTCTGGCTTGCTCGCGCACCGTGCGTTCGCTGGCGCTACGAATATCGGCAATTTCTTGATGACTAAAGCCTTTGAGTATCAGCAAGCCAATTTCACTTTCGGCTTGCGTTAAGCCCCAGCGTGCAAATTGCTTTTGTATCTCCACGCCTAGGCCTTGCATTAAATCACGGCTTTCATCACGCCAGCGTTTGGCCTCTTGTTGCGCGCTGGCAAGGTCAGTTTGTAAATGCTGGATAGCCATTTGCGCATTCTGGTAATAGGCGCGCCCCAGCAGCGTTAAGCCCATCACTGCCATCAGCAGGACTAATAATTCTATGCTGACATGTCCCCAGTCCATGCCGTCGCCATAGTCTTCAGCAATATCCAGCGCAATCAAGGTAAAAATGAGCGCATATAAGGCAAGGCCTAGCTTGATATATTTGGGCTGGCTTAATTCTTCTGACATCAAGGCGGCAACTCCTGCGTTAACTGGTTGAATCATAGGCACTTGTCAAATGACGCATTCACATGGCGTCTATGCAAGTGCAAGATGCACGCAGTTTAACGCGCTTACCGCACAGTAATCAAATTTAAGGCCATTGTGCACGGCGTACATTTAGCCAATATTAAGGAGAAACAACATGAAAACACAGACCATTAAAGTATGGGACCCCATTGTACGGCTAGGCCATTGGACGCTGGTGATTGCATTTTTTACCGCGTACTTTACCGAAGATGATTGGATGACGCAGCATGTATGGGCGGGCTATATTGTCGGCGCGGTGGTCGCGTTTAGAATTGTTTGGGGATTAATTGGCAGCCAACATGCGCGCTTTAGCGATTTTATTTATAGACCCAGCGCCATTTTTGGCTATTTAAAAGGCTTGCTACAGCGTAAGCCACAATATTATGTTGGGCATAACCCTGCGGGCGGAGCGATGGTCATCGCCTTGCTATTAAGTTTATGTGGCACGGTGTATTCTGGCTGTGCGCTGTATGCCGTAGAAGAACACGCAGGGCCATTGGCCAATGTGATAGTTCAGCAAGCCACTAATACAACGGCTATGATTGCGAGTGCACATGCAAGTGAATCCAATGACGGAAAAATGCATGAGGTAAACGAGCAAGATGAAGAATTTTGGGAAGGCATGCACGAATTTTTTGCCAATTTGACTTTGTTGCTAGTGGCGCTTCACCTCGGTGGCGTGCTGCTGTCTAGCTTAATCGACAAAGAAAATTTGATTAAAGCCATGATTACTGGACGTAAAGATATCCAGCAAGACTAAAGCATGGTTAGCGCCAACAGTGTAGCAATGCAAAAGATGCTGCTACACTCTATACGCTAGCCATTAGGTAAGCCTATGAAAATTATAGGAGCT
>DASWSZ010000211.1:0-4439 GCA_036402395.1 Methylophilus sp. | reverse complement strand
TGCACACTTTAGGGCAGCTGATTCAACAAACCATAGAGTAGCGATGAATTATGTTGCGAACGCTATACTGATATGCTTTTTTAGTAAACAACTGCACCTGTTTTTTTCTAATGCTAAGCGTTAATCTGCAGGCTGTTTAACTTTTAAAGTAATGGATGTGCTGTGATGGCTGCCGGATTGAAAAGTGCAAGAAAAGTAATTCCGATTATCAATGTAATGCCTGAGGCTACATCGCACGCCTTGTATCAGTCCGAGCAAAAAATCTATCCACGTAAAGTTAGTGGATATTTCAACAATTGGCGTTGGGCCATGATTTGGCTGACGCAACTGGTGTTTTATGGCACACCCTGGCTGCAGTGGGGAGAGCGCCAAGCCGTGTTATTTAACATCAGCAGCCACCAGTTTTTTCTGTTTGGCTTGGTGCTTTATCCACAAGACCTGATTTATCTAGCCTTTATTCTCATCATTTCAGCATTAGCCCTGTTTTTATTTACTGCAGTCGCCGGTAGGTTATGGTGTGGCTTTGCTTGCCCACAATCGGTGTATACCGAAATTTTCTTATGGATAGAACGGCAGGTGGAAGGCGACCGTCTAGCTAGAATGCGGCTAGATAACAGCCCATCTAGTGCGGTTAAAGTGCTTAAAAAAACCAGCAAACATGTGCTTTGGCTGACATTCTCGCTATGGACTGGTTTTACTTTTTTAGCTTACTTTACGCCCATACGTGAACTGATGCAGGGTATCTTATTATTTAATCTCAGTGCTTGGGAAACCTTTTGGCTATGTTTTTACGGCCTTGCCACTTACGGGAATGCCGGTTTTTTGCGTGAGCAAGTATGCAAATACATGTGTCCGTACGCACGCTTTCAAAGTGCAATGTTTGATGATGACACGCTAATTGTTAGTTATGACAAACAGCGCGGCGAGCCTAGGTCTGGCCGAGCCAAAAGTATTGATGCCAAGCAAACCGGTTTGGGTGATTGTGTGGACTGTCATATTTGCGTGCAAGTGTGTCCGGTGGGCATTGATATCCGTGATGGCTTGCAATATGCATGTATTAGCTGTGGCTTATGTATCGATGCCTGTGACGCTGTGATGGACAAAATGGACTATCCCAAAGGCTTGATCCGCTTTTCCACACAGCATGCGATGAATGAAACGGCTAAGCCTATAAAACAGACACTGTTGCGGCCACGCGTTGTCATCTATGCTGGCTTATTGCTGTTGCTATCTGCGTTATTGGTGGCTTCGCTATGGATGCGAGATCCTTTTAAAACCAGTTTAGTGCGTGACCGTGGCGTGATGTCGCGCATGACAGCGGACGGTCAGATTGAAAACGTCTATCTGTTGCAAATTACCAATGTGACGGAACAACCTGAGCGCTACCATGTTGCGGTCTCTGGATTGGCAGGACTTAGTCTTGCGTCTGCCAGTGAGGTTACGGTAGCAGGTACCAGCGATGTTTGGCTGCCAGTGACATTAAAGCTAGCAGATGGGCAAGTGCAGTCGGGCAGTCATCCTATTCATGTCACGGTTGCTGCAAATACTAGCCGAGTAAAGCGGCGCGAACAGTCGATGTTTTATATGCCATAGCGCGCCATCTATTATCTTGAAACACTGCCACTTTTTTGCCGTTGGCTTGTCCACTAGCTAGTGATTGGCACTTAAAGTGAGTAAGTTATTTCAGCAAAAGGCCAATATCATTTTATTGATTAATATTATGTAAAAATATATAATGTTATTCACTTTTTAACGCCAACGCGTTTACTACTAACGCACCTTGAGGCACACCTTAATTGAATCAGCACGCCTTCATTGCACTAGATAATCCCGATGAATGGGGTAAATTTAGTAAGCCAGTGACCCAAACAGAGCCAACTTGGGAATCGCACATAGTTGTGGAGGGCATGCACTGTGCAGCCTGCGCCATCAATGTAGAACGCGCACTCAAAGCAGTGGCTGGCGTAAGTGGAGCACGTGTCAACGCTACTAGCAAACGCGCTGCGGTCACATGGTCGGCCGATGCCACTATGCCATCGCAATGGATGTCTGCATTGACACAAGCTGGTTATCCAGCTTTACCCGCCAATGAAATTTTTAACTTGGATGAACGCAAACAAGCGCAGCGCCTCATGTTGTGGCGTTTGTTGGTGGCGGGCTTTTGCATGATGCAAGTGATGATGTATGCCTATCCGGCTTATATTGCCAAGTCCGGTGACATCACCACAGATGTATTGCATTTGTTGCGCTGGGCATCATGGGTATTAACCTTGCCCGTGATCTTATTTTCTGCGCGTCCATTTTTGGCCAATGCTTACAACGATATCAAGCAGCGCCAAATCAGCATGGATTTGCCGGTAGCCATCGGTATTATCATTACGTTTATTGTCAGTTCTGCCGCTACTTTTCAGCCTAATGGCTGGTGGGGAGCAGAAGTGTATTTTGACTCTTTAACCATGTTTGTATTTTTTCTGCTCACCGGCCGCTGGCTAGAGTTGCGTATGCGTGACCGCACGGCTGGCGCATTGGACGTACTAATGCGGCGCTTACCAGAGAGTGTTGAATGGCTTAACAGCAAAGGTGAGTTTGTGCGCGTGGCGGTAAGTCGGCTTAAAGTAAGTGATGTGGTCAAAGTGTTGCCGGGTGAAGCGTTTCCAGCCGATGGAGTGATTACGGCGGGCGACACCAGCGCTGATGAAGCTTTACTTACGGGTGAGTCTAACCCTGTGCACAAGGCGGTTGGGCAAGCAGTGATTGCTGGTAGCCATAATTTAGTGTCACCTGTGCAGGTGAGGGTAGATAAACTGGGGGCTGCCACCCGCTATGCACAAATCGTTGCGTTGATGGAGCGGGCATCATTAGAAAAGCCGCGCTTAGCTATGTTGGCAGATAGAATTGCGCGGCCGTTCTTAATAGGCGTGTTGTTGGCGGCAGCTGGTTCAGCCGCGTTATTGTGGTCGGTCGATCATGGCCGTGCCTTGATGGCAGCGGTGGCCGTGTTGATTGTCACCTGTCCATGCGCGCTATCTTTGGCAACCCCAGCAGCCATGCTGACAATTTCTGGTGCACTCGCCCGTCAAGGGGTGTTGGTAAGACGTATGCAAGCGCTAGAAACCCTGACGCAGATTGATACCATCGTATTTGATAAAACTGGCACATTGACGAATGATAGCTTGGCAATAGGCCTGATTAGCACTGCACCGGCTTATAGCCAAGCCCAAGCTTTGGCGCTGGCTGCCGCGCTGGCCTCGCACTCACTGCATCCTATCTCTAAAGCATTACTAGCGGCGCAAGCAGCAAGCCAATCAGCAGATAACACCGCAGGCTTGACGTTAAACAATATACAAGAAATTGCCGGGGCAGGTTTGCGTGCCGATACCATACTAGGGACATTGCGTTTAGGTTCTGCAGCATTTTGCGGTTTGACGCAGCAGGGGCAGGCCTATGCAGAGGGTGTGCATTTGGTGTCGGATCTTGGCTGGATCGCGACCTTTGCTATAGAAGAGTCGGTTAAAGATGATGTGATTTTTTCTTTGCAAGCGCTAAACAACATGGGCATCAATGTTAAAATATGGTCTGGCGACAATATAGTCGCTGTAAAGCGATTTGCTGAAAAGGTAGGCGTGGCCGATGTGCAGGGCGCGTGTAGTCCGCAGGATAAATTAACGCTTATGCACCGTTTGCAACAAGACAATAGACAAGTGGTGATGGTCGGCGATGGTTTGAATGATGGTCCAATTTTAGCGCTGGCCAATGTCTCGATTGCCATGGGGCAGGGTGTGCCACTGGCGCAAGCGCAATCTGATTTCGTTATTTTGAATAATCAAATCGTCATGGTGTTGGTGTTAGTTCAACAAGCGAAAAAGACCATGAAGATAGTGAAACAAAACTTAGCGTGGGCGGTCGTATATAACGCGATATGTATACCCTTGGCGATAGCGGGTTTGTTGCCGGCTTGGTTAGCGGGTTTAGGTATGGCGCTAAGCTCTTTATTGGTGGTGAGCAATGCATTGCGCTTATCACGTTTACCCTTGATGCAGGTGAAGGCTGGTTAATGGACATTCTTTTCTTGCTTGTCCCACTTTCCGTGATATTGGTGTTGGCCATTTTGGGTGGCCTATGGTGGGCTATCTATACCGGCCAATTTGAAGACATTGAGCCTGAGGGCGAACGCATTTTGCATGATGATTGATATGTATCAAATAGAGAACAGATCAATTAGGGCACACTGAGCCTAGATGTAGTGTTGAAATTTTTTTGATTTTGATTTTTGTAATATTGAGTAACTTGGGAGAAGGTAATGCAACACGAAAACGCGCAATTAGCCACCTATGATGATGGCGTAGTGCGACAATTTTCTATTATGGCTGTGGTGTGGGGCGTGTTTGGCATGCTCATGGGTGTAATTATTGCCGCGCAACTGGTATGGCCAGAATTAA
>DASWSZ010000210.1:0-21502 GCA_036402395.1 Methylophilus sp. | reverse complement strand
GGTAATGGCTTTACTGTTGATTTCGTACGCACGTTGCGTTTGGATCATATTCACCAGTTCTTCCACCACGTTAACGTTAGACGTCTCCACATAGCCTTGTGACAAAATGCCAGAACCATTGGTACCCGGTGTGTTGGGGTTGGCGGTGCCAGAGGCTGCGGTTTCTACATACAGGTTTTCGCCTTTAGACAATAAACCGGCCGGATTAATAAACGTAGCCAACTGCAAAGTACCAATTTGTGTAGTAGCGGTAGAGCCAGCCGTGGTAATCGACACCGTGCCATCACGACCAAACGTAATGCTTTCTGCATTAGGGGGAATGGTAATCGCTGGTTGCACTGGAAAACCGCTGGAAGTCACTAATTGACCTTGGCTGTCCATTTGAAAAGAGCCATCACGGGTATACGCAGTGGTGCCATCTGGTAATAAAATTTGGAAAAAGCCAGCGCCTTGAATGGCGACATCTTTATCATTGCCGGTGAGTTGCACATTGCCTTGGGTAAAAATACGCTCTGTGGCCACTGGTTTCACACCCGTGCCTAGCTGTAAGCCAGAAGGTAACTGCGTTTGTTGTGATGATTGGGCACCGGGCTGGCGGATATTTTGGTAGAGCAGATCTTCGAATACAGCGCGTGAACGCTTAAAGCCACTGGTGCTGACGTTGGCCAAGTTGTTAGCAATCACATCCATTTGTGTTTGCTGCGCATCCAAGCCGGTTTTGGAAATCCATAGTGAACGAATCATGATGTATCCTTTTTAACTCAATGGTTTAAGCCAACAGCTTATTAAGCTAAGTGCTTATTAAGTAAAGTGCTTAACGATACCTTCATGTTAAAGCATAGCGCACTAACTCATATTGAAGAGTTGACTGGCTTTATTGGCGTTATTCTCAGCGCTATCGACCAATTTCATTTGCATTTCAAACTGGCGGGCTAGGCTAATCATATTGACCATGGTATCCACCACATTGACGTTGCTGCTTTCCAGCGCGCCACCCACTACACTGACATTGGCGTCTGCTTGCGGTGTGGTGCCGTTATTGGTGATAAATAAGCCTTCTTCGGATCTGACTAAAGTGGCTTGATCTGGGTTGACTAACTTTAAACGCCCTAACACATTAGAAGGGCCGGGCAGAGTGTTGTTATTGACTGAAGAAATAGTGCCATCTTTGGCAATGGCAATGGTCACATCGGGTGGAATGCTAATTGGGCCGCCATCGCCCAGCACAGTGAGACCATTGGCGGTTTGCAATACGCCGTTTTCATTGACCTTTAACGCACCATTACGGGTATAGCCTTCAGAACCATTGGGACGTTGCACCACTAGCCAACCGTCGCCTTGCACCGCTACGTCTAAATCGCGGCCAGTATGTTGTATGGCACCAGAGTTAAAATCTGCACCTACGGTCGCATCCACCACAAACGCCCGTGTTGGTAGCCCCTGACTAATTACCGGTACCGCTCTAAACGAATCCACTTGTGCTTTAAAGCCGGTGGACGTGGCATTAGCCAAGTTATGCGCGGTGGTGGCCTGTTGTTCTAGGATATGTTTGGCGCCGGTCATGGCGGTGTATATCATGCGATCCATTTTAAGCCCCTTAAAAAAACATTTGCATCACGACTGGTAATGCAAATGCCTTTTAAAATTTTACTGGTGAATATTGCTAATGTATTAACGCCAATTTCTTAGCGTAAGTTCACCAAGGTTTGCAATACTTGGTCTTGCGTTTTAATGGTTTGTGCATTGGCTTGATACACACGCTGGGCAGTAATCATATTCACCAACTCTGCGGTTAAGTCTACGTTAGAGTCTTCTAGCGCAGACGATTGCAACACACCAAAGCTACCACTGTTTGGTGGCCCGATTAATGGGTCACCCGATGCAGCAGTGACATCCCAAGCATTGCCACCTAGTGCTTGTAAACCATTGGGGTTGCCAAACGTAGCCAATACCACTTGACCTAACACGCGTGATTGGCCATTGGTGTAGCGGCCAACAATCGTGCCATCGTTACTGGTATTAAATCCTGCTAAACGGCCTGAGGTATAGCCATCTTGGGTAATCGCATTGGTGCTGAAGCCAGCGCCAAACTGGGTACTGTTTGAATAATCTAAAGTAAATGACACCGCATTAGCGCCATTAGGAACGCCGCCGGTGGTTGGCGCAAAGCCTACTGTAGGCACGGCCGGCACTGAGGTTGGTGCTATGCCGCTACCGGTAAAGGTCAGGGTAGAGGTTGGAGTAGGCAAGGTGGTAGTCGGCACGCCATCCGCCGTAGTAAATACATCCCATACGCCAGCGCCGGTTTTCACAAAAAAGCTTTGTACATTATGTGAGTTACCCAAGCTGTCATACACCGTGACGGCACTGGAGCTGTGATAAGTGCTAGGGTCAGTCGGGTCAAAGCCAGCCGCCGTGAGTGGCGTGTTTCTAGAGTCTAAATTAAGCGTGCCTTCTACCGCAGTAGTGGCGCTAGGTTGTAAGTCAGACATATTAATATTCAACTCAGAGGCTGCACCAGTTGATAACACGCCAGCCGTATCTGCGGTGTAGCCAGTGAGGCGTTTGCCATCACTGTTGACAATAAAACCATCTTTATCCATTTGGAATTGGCCATTACGTGAATAGGTAATAGCGCCGCCATCACTTAAACGGAAAAAGCCGCCGCCGTTAATGGCAATGTCTAATGGGTTATTGGTACTGGAGATATTGCCTTGGGTAAATTGCTGCGCCACAGTAGAAATTTTGGTACCAATCCCAATTTGTGAGCTACCACTGCCAGTCAATGAGTTGGCGTAGACATCGGCAAACTCAGCGCGCGATTGTTTAAAGCCTACAGTACTGGCGTTGGATACGTTGTTGCCAATCACTTCTAATGTTTTAGAAGCTGCGTTAAGACCACTTAAGCCTTGTTGAAAACTCATTTTATTCTCCTAATAAATTGCTGGTAGTGACACGCAGCTTGACTAAACACGTTGTTTACACACTGCCATACTTAAAATATTTCTCTCACGTCTTGGGTATTCACAGAACTGTTATTGCTTAAATTGAGCTTAACGCCGCTGTCTAAAGTAGACACGCTAATGACTTTGGCATAGCTTAAATTGCTAGTCGATACCGCTTGACTGCCAATGGTGGCGGCCACTTCAAAGGTGTAATCGCCTGAAGACGCTACTGAGCCATCAGCTTTTAGCCCATCCCATGCTAGTGGCACAGTGCCTGCGCTCTGCGCACCAACGTCTAAGGTTCTAATCACATTGCCTGCACCGTCTTTAATATTCACGCTTAATTTATCTGCGCCTACTGGCATTTCCACGCCAAAATAGCCACCTTCACCACTGGTGCTCACTTGATTGCCCGGCACTAATACGTTGTGACCTATCATGCTAGAGGCTTGATACGATTGACCGGCTTGCACGCTGGAGATGAGTGATTGTAAGGCATCATTCAATTTATCAATGCCAGTGACGGTAGATAGCTGCGCCATTTGGCTGGTTACTTGCGCATTGTCCATCGGGTTGAGTGGGTCTTGGTTTTTCATTTGTGTGACTAACAGCGTCATAAAGCGGTTTTGCACGTCATCCACACTGGTACCTTTTTTGGCTTTGGTGCCATTGACGCTATCGAGCAAAGCTTGCGATGCCACGTTGGTTGAATTTTGTACTGAAGCCATGTTGTCGGTTCCTTAGTAATGGGTGGTCGCTTATTGACCGATGGTGAGCGTTTTCATGAGCATGGCTTTAGCCGCATTCATGGTTTCCACATTGTTTTGATAAGCGCGTGAGGCGGATATCATATTGACCATTTCCTCGGTCACATTCACATTCGGCATCGTCACATAACCTTTATCATCGGCTAATGGGTGTTTGGGGTCATACAGTACTTTGGCAGGCGATTGGTCTTCTATCACCTGTTTAACTTTAACGCCGCTAACCGCTGGTGAATTAGACGGCACGGCGCTAAACACTACTTGTTTAGACTTATACGGCGTGCCGTTAGCGCTGGTGGCACTGTCAGCATTGGCTAGATTACTCGCCACCGCATTCAGCCGTTGCGATTGCGCGCTCATGGCAGAACCAGAAATATTGAATACATTAAATAAGGACATCGTTTACTCCTTTAATTAGCCTGCTATTGGCCTTGAATGGCCGATAACATTTTCTTGATTTGGCCATTAATCATATTAATACTGGCTTCGTAACGCAGGCCGTTGTCGACAAATTGATTACGTTCTACGTCCATATCCACCGAGTTCCCATCGACGCTGCCTTGGATAATTGGCCTAAACAATGGCTCGTTAGGACCGGCATAGCTATTGCCACCGCCCATACCATTCATGTGACCAGTAGCGGTTTTATCTAAGCCACTGATGTTTTGTTTGGATGGTTGTGCTTGCGCTGCCATGGCTTGAGTCATCGCAGTTTTAAAGTCAATGTCGCGCGCCTTGTAGTTAGGTGTATCGGCATTGGCAATATTGCCAGCAATCAGCTCTTGGCGCTGGCTACGCACGCGCAATGCGGTTTCGTGAAAACTAAATGCAGCATCTAATTTATTCAACATAAGTGGGTATCCTTCTGTGCTTCCTTATTTGATAGCATTGGCTATGGCCCATTAACACCTATCAACAACATAAAACATAGTCTAAAGGGGTGGGCTGTATTTTGATTGTGTAAGTAGATGGGTAAATATCATGCTTTTCTTCACTTAAGCGTACGGAAGCATTACGTAGAATAAGCCTGTTGATAAAGGGTAAAGATGGGTCTACATCATGCAATATACGCAGACTAATAGGGTAAAACGGCTGTTGAAACTGAGCGCAGTGTTGCTGGCAAGTTTTTTTGTGCAATGGGACAGCTTGGCCGCTGAATCTACTGTTCCCCTTAAAGTAGCCACTGCCAACAGTGCGGCCACTAAACAAAATTTGAATGATATTAAGAGCAAAATCACAGAATTTTTACAAGTGGAAACCAGAGGTTATCCTGGCCAAGTCAGCATACAAAGCGGCGCCATAGATCCTAACCTCAAGTTAGCGCCATGTGAGGACGTTAATGTAAGCATGCCTAGAGGCAGTCGGCCTTGGGGTAAAACCAGTGTGGCTGTCAGCTGTATGCAGCCACAATGGACCATTTATGTGCAAGCCACAGTGCGGGTCAGTGCACAATACTTGGTTGCCGCAGCCCCATTAGCGCAAGGGCAAGTGGTAGCGGCCAGTGATGTGATGTTTGAGCAAGGCGATTTGACGCAATTACCTGCCGGTGTGTTTACTGAGCCTACGCAAGCCATAGGCCGTACCGTCAATATGTCGGTCAATGCGGGTGCAGTACTCCGACAAGATATTTTGAAGTTAAGCCCGATTGTGCAGCAAGGGCAGCACGTGATGTTGGTGACGGTAGGCAATGGCTTTTCAATTTCAGCGGAAGGGCAGGCGCTAACCAAAGCCACAGAAGGCCAAATTGTGCAGGTGAAGGTGGCCAGTGGGCAGGTGATTTCTGGTATTGCGCGGCAAGGTGGCAGGGTAGAGGTGAGTTATTAAACATTTTTTAACTATTGATGCTAAACGCGTATTAATTTTTTCATCAAATGATTAAAGTTTGCTTAAACCACACCGATATAAGCACTATAGATGTGTTTTAATAGACACAAAGTGAATGCCAAAAGGAATCGCCATGAAAATTAATGACGCAGTAAAAAACAAAGTAGACTTAGCGCTAGACAAAGTGCAAACGGAAAAAAACGGCAATGCCAAAGCCGCGACAGGTAACAAAGCAGAGGCAGCCAACAAGTCTGGCGACAACGTAACGTTATCCGCCATGTCTGTGCAGCTACAATCCATAGGCGCCGATGTCAGCACCTCAGGAGTGTTTGATGCCGACAAAGTAGAAGCCATTAAATCAGCCATTGCCAGCGGTCAATTTAAAGTGGATTCTGAAAAAGTCGCTGACAGCTTAATAGATACCGTTAAAGATTTACTTAAACCAACCAGCGCATAAGGGTTTATCATGCCAACCTCTACTCAAGCACCTATAGTATTTGAACAAGATACGCAGTTAGTCAATCAATTGCTGGTGGATTTGCAACATGAGCAAGAGGCCTTGGTGGTAGCCGACATAGACGCCATTGAGAAGTTGATTGATCAACGTTTGGTGTTACTACAGCAACTCAGTGTTGCGGCTAAAAATCGCTATGATGCGCTCGCAGCGCTAGGCTTTGAAGCCAACGAAAAAGGCATGTCAGATTGGTTGGAGCGACAAGCAAAACCTGCTTTAAACGTAGCCTGGGTGAGTTTTCAAAAATCACTGGTGCAAGCCAAAGAAATGAATCGCCTCAACGGCGTACTGATTAATAAACATTTTAATCGCAATCAACAAGTGCTCAGTCACCTGCAAGGGGACAACTCCAAAGCCGCCATGTACAGTAAAAATGGTCAGGCCAAGTCACCATTGTATTTACGTAACTCGCTCTCAGCGTAATTTACATTTATTTACAATTTCATATTGACATAGTCGCGCCAAGTTTGCGATTATGTTATTCCCTCTTGCACTTGTGCACAAGTTAATTTAGCCTGTGAATATTCATTGACAAGTAATTGTTTTATAAGAAGAAAAATAAGTTAAACATTGTTGTTTTTGTAGTTCAGTATTTGATCCCCAATCAAGTTGGCTAATGCTGTCAACACATGTTAACACCTGAACTTTTAGACTGGGTATTCGTTTAGCTTACATTTTTCGAAAGTTGAAAATGGAACCTAATGTCCGAAAGATAGACCAAAACAGCGTGGACTCTGCCAATTTGCTGTCAAAAATCACCAAACATTTACATGGGATGATTTATCAGTATAAATTGCGCCCAGACAATACCAGTTGTATGCCTTATGTTAGTGAACAAATTACTGATATCTTTGGCTACAGTCCTGAGGACGTCAAAGAAGATGCCTCTGCCTTACTAGCCCTAATCTACCCGCGTGACCTGAGTCGGGTCAAACTTCACATTGAGCAATCGGCAGCACAGCTGACACCATGGCAGTTCGAGTTTCGTATCCAGCTAAAAGATGGCAGCTTACGATGGTTGTTTAGCAGTGCCTCACCTGAGCGTGAGCCCGATGGCAGTGTGCTATGGACGGGTTATCTTAAAGATGTCACTGAGACTAAATTATTAAAAGAAATGGCGTCTATGGGCGGCTTAGCGTTAGAGGCCAAAGCCGGTGATATTCCTGATTTATTATTAGACTTAGATTTGCAAGGTGTGTGTCATCTGGTGCACGCCCATTCGCCAGATATATTATCCGCCATGTCGGACGGCCTAATCGGGCAGAAATTGTCTGAGTTTTTACCCAGTCAAGGGGCTGAGGCAGTAATGGCTGCCATGCAGGAAGCGGATGCCAATGGCAAATCACAAGGACGCAAATTTGCCATTGATTTATTACAAGGCAAACGCTGGTTTGAAATTTCTGCGGTGAAAAAAGAACCCAGCGAGCTTGTGCCACAATTTGTGGTGTTGATTCGTGACATTACTGGGCACAAAAAGGCGGAAGACAGACTCAATATCGATGCGGTGGCGTTTGGTGCCATCTCACAAGGCATTGTGTTGACCGATGCCCATCAAAATGTGATTGCTATCAATAATGCTTTTGAAAAAATTACTGGTTATGGCCTAGACGATATCTATGGCAAAAATCTTAGGGTAAAGCAGGGGGCTGAAACCAGCCATGAAACCATACAAGCCATACGTTACGCTATTAGCCATCATATTGAATACACCGGTGAAGTACTCAATTACCGCAAAGACCGCAGCACCTTTTGGAATGAGGTGACCATTACGCCGGTGTTTGACGACAAAAATCAGCTTACTAATTACTTAGGTGTGGTGCGGGATATTACCGAACGTAAACTTTCGCAAGAAAAACTATTGACCACCAAAAAAGCGTTATTAGAGTCCAAAGAGCGTTATGTCGATTTGTATGAGTTTGCACCGGTAGGCTATTTGTCGCTGGATGACATTGGCATGGTGTCAGAGGCTAACTGGAAGGCTAGAGCGATATTAGGCGTTAAACGTAAAGAACTAGGCAAAGCCAGGTTTGGCCATTTTGTACAAGACGCTGACAAAGCGCGATGGAAAACACAGTTTGCTAGGCTGAAATCGCTCACTATAGGTGAAGAATTAGAGTTTGAACTTCGTTTATTTAACGAAGACACGCAGCAAAGTTTTGATGTCAAGCTAATCTGTATCCGTAGCTCTGAAGCGGATAGCCATTCTATGGTACGCATCACCTTGTTTGATATTACTGAGATGAAGCTGGCCGATTTGAAACTTAGGCAAAAAGAAGAATATCAGCGCTCGCTATTAGATAACTTTCCTTTTATGGTGTGGCTGAAAGACAAAGACAGCCGTTTTTTAACGGTCAACAAAGCATTTTTACGTACCTATGGTGAGACGTCTATCGAGCAAGTCATTGGACGTACCGATTTAGAGGTATGGTCGGCCGAAGTCGCTGAGCAGTATCGTAAAGAGGATAGGGCGATCATGTTGAATCGTGAGTCACGCACGGTCGATGAGGTGTTGGAAACTGGCGGTAAGCGTATCTGGGTAGAAACCTATAAATCGCCAGTGATAGTCAATGACAAAGTGGTCGGCATTGTGGGTTTTTCGCGCGATATTTCTAACCGTAAACGTACCTCAAATTACGAGCAATTTAGAAGCAAAATGCTGGAACTGGTGGTACATGAACAGAATTTGCAAGTCATTTTAGACCGTATTATTCAAGGCATAGAGCAACTCAATCCCGCCATGTTTTGTTTGATTGCACTGCTGGATGAGCAAGGCCAGCACTTGCATACGGTATCGGCGCCTAGCCTGCCTAAAGACTTTATTAAGGCCTTGGAAGGCATGAAGATAGGCATGGGCGTGGGTTCTATTGGCACCGCTGCCTATACCAGAAAGCGCGTGATTGTAGAAGATGTCATGACGCATCCGTATTGGGATAAGAATAGAAAAATTGCCAAAAAATCCGGCATAGGTTCAAGCTGGGCCGAGCCTATTATTGGCGCCAAAGGCAATACCTTGGGGGCATTTGGTATTTATCACCATGAAATATTAGCGCCCGATGCTTACGACATTAACTTGATTGAACAATCGGCGCGCTTAATCAGCATTGCCGTGGAGCGCAGCCAGTCTGCTTCTAAAATCACCCATTTAGCCTATTACGATGATGTCACTGGCTTACCCAATCGCCGCTTTTTGTTTGAGCAACTCAAGCGCTCCACCGCCATGAATGTGGAATCCGGCAAACACAGCGCGGTGATTTATCTGGACATCGATCAATTTAAAACCATCAACGATTCACGCGGTCATGAGGTTGGTGACTTATTATTGATTGAGGTAGCGGCGCGCTTAAAGACGTGTGTACATGCCAGCGATACAGTCGCAAGGGTGGGCGGGGATGAGTTTGTGGTGTTGCTGGAAAACTTAAGCGGATTAGCCATAGAAGCCGCCAAACAAGCGGAGTTGGTATCGATTAAAATCTTACAGTTGTTGACTAAACCGTTTAACTTGTCCAAACACAAACACCATAGCAGTGCCAGCATTGGCATCACCCTGTTTGGACAGCAGCAGGCGGATATGGAAGAAGTGCTGCAGCAGGCCGACATTGCTATGTTCCAAGCTAAAAAATCTGGCAGAAATACCTTCCGCTTTTTTGACCCACAAATGCATGCCAATATCACCGCTTTGGTAGGCTTGGAAACTGAACTTAGAAACGCTATCCGCAGTAATCAGTTAAGCTTGTATTATCAAGTGCAAGTCGACCATTTGGGGCAGCCATTTGGAGCAGAAGCGCTCATCCGCTGGCTACATCCAACACAAGGCGTGGTATCACCCGCACAGTTTATTCCGTTGGCAGAAGAAACCGGTTTGATTATTCCTATTGGTGCTTGGGTGCTGGACAGTGCTTGCGCGCAAATTCAAGCTTGGCAAGGGCATGCCACCACGCGTGAGTTGACTTTATCGGTGAATATTAGTGCCAAGCAATTTAGGCAAGCGGATTTTGTGCAGCAAGTAAAAGCTTGTATTGCTAGATATAAAATCAACCCGTCTTACTTAAGATTAGAGTTAACGGAAAGCCTGTTGCTAGAAAATGTAGAAGAAACAGTGGCTTATATGAATGCACTGGGTCAGATTGGCGTGCAGTTCTCACTGGATGATTTTGGTACGGGCTACTCTTCATTGCAATACCTTAAGCGTCTGCCCTTGTATCAACTGAAAATTGACCAGTCTTTTGTGCGCGATATCGTCACCGATAGCCACGACAGAACCATTATCCGCACCATTATTGCCATGGCGCAAAGTATGTATATAGGCGTGATTGCGGAGGGCGTTGAGTCTCTAGAGCAACGTGAGCTGTTGTTAACCAATGGCTGTAGACGCTATCAAGGTTATTATTTTGGTAAACCGATGCCGATAGCACAGTTCAATGCGCGACTATTGGCAGCCGAGCAAACATTGTAATTAAAGTTGCGGTTTAATCTCTACCGGTTCGGCGCTATCCAGCTTGGTTTCGTATAACACCATAATCGATACGCGGCGATTTTTAGCGCGGCCAAAATCGGTATCACTGCTGCTAATCGGTTGTGTGGCAGCAAAGCCCACGGCGCTTAATCTGGTTTCCGCAATGCCCGCTGCGCTGAGTAAACGCACTACGGTGGAAGCCCTGACAGCGGACAACTCCCAATTGGAATAAAAAGTAGCATTGTGAATAGGCGTATTATCGGTATGGCCTTCAATCTGCAACAGGCGCTGATTGGTGTTTAAAGTACTGGCGATTTGATGAATTAAATCAACAGCGGAGGGCGCTAACTCGGCAGAACCGGAGGTAAACAGTAAGCTGTCATTGATGTCGATTCTGACGCCCCGGTTGTTTTGGATGACTTGCACTTGGTTGTTTTGGATCATGTCTACCAGTTTGTTCGAAATTTCCAAGCCCATTTTCGCCATGTTTTCCCGTTCGCGCGCTGATTTTTGTTGATACAGATAGCTGAGCGGCAGTGGCTTAACGATGGTTTTTTCGTCATGCTTTTGAATACGTATTTCTTGGCTAGGATTATTCTGCGCTTTTTCTCCTGTGAATGCAGTGCCCATGGAATTAGTCAATGCATTGTATTTACTCAGATTAACCGACGAAATAGCATACATCACCACAAAAAACGCAAACAGCAGGGTGATGAAATCGGCATATGACACCAACCAGCGGTCTGGATTTTCTTCATCTTCGTCTAAGGGGACTCTTCTAATCATGGCAGCGTTTTCCTGTCGTTAATGCATAAGCGTTAATGCATATAGGAATGCAAGCGTTCTTCTACCACTTTTGGGTGGTCGCCACGCGCAATGGATACCCAAGCGTTGAGTAACATTTCTCGCCGCATCATTTCGTGGGTAATGATGGCGCGTAATTTACTGGCAATGGGCAAGAACAGTAGATTGGCTAAGCCCACACCATAAATCGTCGCCACAAAGGCAATGGCAATGCCGCTGCCCAGTCGGGCTGGGTCGGTGAGGTTTTCCATGACTTGAATCAAGCCTAATACCGCGCCTAAAATACCGATGGTTGGTGCGTAGCCGCCTGCTGCGGTCCAGATTTTGGCAGCATTACGTTGTTGTACTTCATAAAAGTGAATATCTATGGCGCAAATTTCGCGGATGCGGTCAGGCGGCGTGCCGTCTATCATCAGCTGCAGGCCTTTACGAATAAACGGCTCAGTTTCACGTTGCATATACGATTCCAACATAAAAATGCCTTCTTTACGTGCGTAGGTGCTCCATTGTGTAATACGTTTAGCCAATGCCTCTCGGTCATCCACTGGTGGAATAAAGATTTGCCGCGCCATGCGCACGCCAGCTAAAAAGTTGGCCACATTGGTTTGCAGCAATACCGCACCAAAGGTGCCAAACATGACAATCACAAAAGCGGCTGGCTGTATCAGCGAACTGATTTGCCCGCCTTCCATCGATTGCCCTAGCAATATCGCCAGCAGGGCAATGCCTAGACCAATTACGCTACCCCAGTCCATGATCGCTCTCTTAAATGCGCACGCAAACGGCCGACGGCTTGGCTATGTAATTGGCAGACGCGTGATTCTGATACGCCCATCACCGCACCAATCTCTTTTAAGTTCAGTTCTTGTTCGTAATACAAGCCCATGAGTATTTTTTCGCGTTCCGGTAACGCCTCTATCGATTCCACCAAGGCGTCGCGGAAATCACTTTCCAATAAGCCTTTAATTGGGTCGTTGCCATCGCCATCTAAAAAGCGGTCAAGAAAGTGTTCGCCGCCATTTTCGTCATTAAAATCTTCGTAATAGACCAATTGATGGCCTTGGCAATCGCCTAAAGTAGCGTAGTAGTCATCTAGTGATAACTCCAACTTTTGTGCGATTTCCTTCTCACTCGGCGGCCGGCTAAATTGCTGCTCTAGCTGGTTAATGGCACTTTCAATATCGCGCATATTTTTGCGTATGCTACGTGGTAACCAGTCGCTACTGCGTAACTCGTCCAGCATGGCACCGCGTATGCGTTGCACGGCATAGGTTTCAAATTGCGCACCATGCGTATCTTCATAGCGGTTAATGGCATCGAGCAAGCCCATCATGCCGGCTTGAATCAAATCGTCAATTTCCACACTAGGTGGTAATTTAGCTTTGAGTTGGTAGGCCAGCTTTTTGACTAAAGTGGCATGCTTACTCAGCATCTCACTTTTTTCGTCTTTTTTCCCTGTGTTGGTATACATAGGATGTCCTCTGGCTTAAATAAAGGCCGCCTGCTTAAACGGTTGCATGGCTTCTGGTTTATGGTCTAGTTTTAAGGCCATTTTTTTATAGGCAGTAGAGGCCGTTGCCAATGGGAATGCATCGACCACCGCGCGACCCAGTTGGGTGGCTTTGCGCAAATAATCATCAGATGGAATAGCACCAAAGAACTCTAAATCAATCTGCATATAGCGCCTGGCCACGGATGAAATGTTATTGAACACCACTTGTGCTTGTTGATCGGTGGCGTCATCGACAATGATGCCAAAGCTACGGCGGCCTAACTGGTTGTAGATTTTTTTTATCAGGGTATAAGCATCTTTAATCGATTCAGCCTTACGCGTCAGTTGAATAATGATTTCACCTTCGTTTAAGCGGCTGAGTGGCAACAAGTGCGCTTGGTTGATGGAGGCATCGACCAATAAAATTTCATATTCACCCACTAGCTCGCTAAACACTTTATTCAAATGTTGGCTGGCTTGGTTACTTAACGGTTGATCTAATTGGCTTTTTTGCATTAACTTGGCTACTGAAAACCCATATTGCGAAGCATGAATGGCTTGTGTCATAGGCGCTTGTTTATTGCCTGCAATGTCTAACAGGGTAGGCAAAGCTTGGATGCCATAAAACGCTTCTGATGACTCTTTAGAGGCTTGCACGATTAAGGTTTTATTGCCTTGGGCACTCATAGAGGCCGCTAAGTTAGTCATTAAACGGGATTTATCTTGCGTAGCCGCGGCTGATAAAATAGACACCACACGTGGTGCAGGGGAGGCCATCAAGCGGCGTAAACCAGCAGCTTGGTCTTGGTGTAAGTTAAACATGATTAGTTTGCCTCCGTAATCAAGGTATTGGTGGCGTTGCTGTGCATATTGGACATGACAAAAGGCAGCTCTTCTTCTAAGTACTGGTAAGGCCAGCTGGCAGAATTCAAAGTCAGTGCGCGTGAAATCAATGCGTCTTTATTGGCTAAGCTAATGTCTTCTGGCACGCGTTGGCCATGCGTGGTGTAGTACAGCTTAATTTTTTCACGGATCACTACATCCAAAGCGCACCCAAAAGAGGCCGCTTCGTCTAGCTTGGTAATGATGCAACCATCCAAAGCACGGCCTTTATACGCTTTAATCACATCGGTTAAGGTCTCACCAGCACTGGTGGCGCTTAAGCACAGCAATTTTTTAATCGGCATATTGGTGCTAGACAGCATGGCAATTTGCTCAGCCACCATTTGGTCACGTTGGCTGACGCCTACCGTATCAATCAAAATAGTGTGTTTGTTTTTCAGCTCATTTAGGGCGATTTTTAAATCGGTTTCATCTTTGACCGCATACACCATCACACCTAAAATTTTGCCATACGTGCGTAATTGCTCATGGCCGCCAATCCTGTAGCCATCGGTGGTAATCAAGCCTAAATTTTTAGTGCCATGCTTCATCACATAACGCGCGGCCAGTTTGGCTGTAGTGGTGGTTTTACCAACACCGGTAGGGCCGACTAGCGCAAATACGCCACCTTGTGATAACAACTCACTTTCGTCATCTATGGTGGTGACGTTGCGGCACAATACGTTTTTAATCCAAGCGTGCGCTTTGCCCATGTCTAAATTGTTGGGTAGTTTTTCCGCCAATTGTCTGGCTAACGAGGCGCTAAAATTGGCTGCCAATAAGGTGCTGAGGATTTTGGCTTTGACTGGGTTATTTTGCAGATGATTGTTCCACGTAATCGCCGTCAGTTGCGATTCTACGTGCTGGCGCATATTGCGCATTTCTTCCATCATCATGCTAATTTTATGGTTAAGTACGGCGTGCTCAGATTCTTGTTTAGTTCTTTTAGGCGCACTTGCAGTTGGCACGGCTTCTGCCATACGCGCTTGGGTAGGCGCTTTTACAGTAGGTTCGTACACTGGTGCACGTAAATGCGCTGCCGCCTCAGGCGCAACATGTGCTGCCGGTTTTGCTTCAATGGCGGGCTGCGCTACAGGTTTTGCCGTGCGTTTATTTTGCGTCAAAATAGACAGTAAAGTAGGTGCTTCGGTAAAGTCGGCCTCCTCTTCATAAGCAGGCGACGGGGTAGGCAAGTTAAATTGCGGCTGCTCAAAGCGATCTGCTTGTTCAACTCTAGGTGCTTGTTCAAAGCGTTGTTCTAGGCGACTATCAGGCGCGGCTTCCATGGCATGGTCAGTGGCCATGGCATGCATTTCTGAGTCACTCACCGCCATAATCTCATTGCCGCCATTCACCGAGCGATTGGAGATGATTACCGCATTTTCACCCAAGGCTTTGCGCACCATATTGAGGGTTTCGCGAGAATTTTTTCCGAAAAATCGTTTAATGTTCATGGTTAATCTCCAATAAGGCTGGTCACGCGGATGGTTTTAGAATCTGGTAATTCTTCGTGTGATAACACGCGAAGATGGGGTACGGAACGGCGTAAAAATTTAGATAAAGCAGCGCGTAATGGCGCAGGCACTAACAATACTGGTGTTAAGCCCATTTGCTCTTGTTGTTTTGCGGCTATTTCAGTTTGTCTGGCTAAGGTTTCAGCAATGCCGGGCTCAATGGCTGCATTGTTGCCACCAGTATTTTGGATGGCTTGTAGCAACACGCGTTCAAGGTTATGGTCTAGCGTCATGGCGGTCACTTCATTGCCCACTGGGAACAAGTCTTGCACAATGGCGCGGCCTAGTTTCACACGCACTAGCGCAGTTAATTCGCCGGTGTCTTGCGTGCTTTGCGCATACTCTAATAAGGTTTCTAAAATGGTGCGCATGTCACGAATATGTACGCCTTCGGTGAGTAAGTTTTGTAATACTTTTTGTACCAACGCCATGCTCATTAACTTAGGCACTAAATCTTCTATGGTTTTAGGCGATTCTTTGGCGACGTGATCAAGTAGTTTTTGTAATTCATCACGGCCCAATAACTCAGCAGCATGCAGTGAAATCATGTGATTCAAGTGTGTGGCGATAACAGTGCCGGCATCGACCACGGTATAGCCTAGGTTTTGCGCGTGGTCACGCATGCCAGCATCCACCCATACTGCAGGTAAGCCAAAGGCAGGGTCAGTTGTTCTAACCCCTTCTAAGTCACCCGTCACTGTGCCAGGGTCGATGGCTAAAAACTGACTATAATTCGATTCGCCCATGGCAATCTCTACGCCTTTTAAGGTGATGCGATAGCTATTCGGTCTTAACTCTAAGTTATCGCGGATGTGCACGGTAGGTGCTAAAAAGCCCACTTCTTGCGCGAATTTTTTGCGTATGCCTTTGATACGTTTGAGTAAATCACCGCCTTGGGCTTTATCGACCAATGGAATTAAACGATAGCCCACTTCTAAACCGACAATATCCACCGGCACTACATCATCCCAAGTGGCTTCGTCAGATTCTGAAATCACTTCTGGCTGAGGCTCTTGCTCAGGCACAATAGCGGCTTTAGTGTGTTGCTGTTGCACGGCGTAAGCAATGCCAGCCAACACAGCGGCTAATACGATAAAGGCAAAGTGTGGCATGCCAGGGATAATGCCGATACCGCCGATGATGCCAGCCGTAATGTAAATCACGCTTGGGTTATTGAATAATTGTGTAATCAGTTGGCCACCGATGTCTTCATCATTGGCGACGCGTGACACCACCACACCAGCCGCGACTGAGATAATTAAGGAAGGAATTTGTGCGACCAGGCCATCACCAATCGCTAATAGTGTGTAGTTTTTGACGGCATCGCCAAAGCTCATGTCATGTTGCGCCATGCCTACAATCAAGCCACCCACAATATTAATGATGATGACCAAGATGCCTGCGATGGCATCACCACGCACATATTTACTGGCACCGTCCATGGCGCCATAAAACTCAGACTCTTGGCCGACTTCTAAACGACGACGGCGCGCTTCATCTTCACCAATCAAGCCCGCGTTTAAATCGGCATCAATCGCCATTTGCTTACCTGGCATGGCGTCTAAAGTAAAGCGAGCGCCCACCTCGGCAATCCGACCGGCACCTTTGGTAATCACCGTAAAGTTGATGATGGTTAAAATCACAAACACCACAATACCGACCGCATAATTGCCACCAATTAAAAAGTGACCAAAGGCTTCAATCACTTTACCAGCCGCATCTGGGCCGTTATGGCCTTCTGTCAGCACAATGCGGGTAGAGGCCACATTGAGTGATAAGCGCAGCATGGTGGTCATCAGTAAGACGGTAGGGAAGGCGATAAAGTCGAGTGCTTTTCTGGTTTGCAGGCCTATCATCAATACCAAGATAGACAGCGCAATATTAAAGCTAAAGAACACATCCAACACAATGGCGGGTAACGGCAAGATCATCATGGCCAGTAGCATGATGATAATAAGTGGCGCGGCCACTGAGCGACCGCCCATGTTGGTTAACCAAGCCGGTAAGTTGAGTGAGTTCATTAAGCGAATACCTCAGTTTGGCGGCTAGGCGCTGGTATTAAACTGTGTGGGTCTAATGCATCAGGCACTGGTAAGGAGGTTGGTATGCTCGGTTGGTAACCACCTTGTTGTTTAAATACGCGTAATTGGAACACATAGGCCAAAATTTCTGCCACCGCAGCATATAAAGCTTCGGGGATTTCTTGTTCAAGCTCGGTATGTGCAAATAAGGCACGGGCTAACTTGGGTGATTCTAAAGTAATGATGCGGTGCTCTGCGGCAATTTCACGAATTTTAAGTGCTACAGCATCGGCGCCTTTGGCCACCACCACTGGTGCGCGCATGCCTTGGTCTTGGTATTTAATCGCCACCGCATAATGGGTAGGGTTGGTAATCACCACATCGGCTTGTGGAATTTGCGACATCATTCTGCGTTTCGCCATTTCGCGTTGTTGTTGGCGAATTTTCGATTTAATCTCAGGATTGCCTTCAGACTCTTTAGATTCTTGCTTGACCTCTTCTTTGGTCATTTTGTGTTTTTGCGCATATTGATAGAGCTGAAACGGCACATCTAACATGGCGATAAAAATCAACGCACTGACAATAGACAAAAAGCCAAACAGCATTAAATCGTTGACTTGCGCAATGCCGGCTTGCATAGGCATATTGGCGAGCGACATGATGGGGTCAATTTCGCGGGTAAACACGATATAAGCCACTGAACCAACTAGGATTGCTTTAAAGATAGATTTGACTAACTCAACTAGCGAGTTTTTGGAGAACATATTGCCTATGCCCTTCATAGGGTTTAGGCGACCAAATTGCGGCACAAAGGCTTTGCCACTAAATACCCAGCCACCGACTAATATAGGGGAGGCCAGCGCAACCGCTACAATCACCAAGGCCAATGGCGCAAATGCAATCAGTAAATCCACCACGCTGTGCATGGTTTTCATCAGTAATACGGTAGGGTCAAACGCCATAGAGCGGTCAAACTGCAAGCCACTGCGTAAGGATTGTTTGAGCGCGGCGCCTAAATGCTGATTCATCATCATTAACGTTAAACCGGCTGCAAACAGCACAGCACATGCCGCTAGCTCACGTGAGCGTGGCACATCGCCTTCCTCGCGCGCTTTTTCTAAGCGCTTGGCGGAGGCCTCTTCGGTTTTCTCTAAATCACTTTCTTCAGCCATGATTCACTCGTTAAAAATTAAGTGTCGATAGATTTCGACTGCTTAGAACGCATTATTAGGGAAATACCGGCGATTACATCTGCGGAATAAAAGGGTTTATTGCCTCTTATCTTTTAGCCACGCGCCACTTTTTTGCCGGATAGCGCGAAATGCTGAATTTTTTTATAAAATAATTAGCATACAAAACAATTGCTTATGAAATATTTTAAAAATAGTTTAATTATTCACTAAAGTTTTTACAGGGGCTGACGTTAACCGGTGAAAGCAATGAATAGGTGCATTTTTTGCATGGGCTTAGCAAGCTGGGTGCTAATTAGGATTAAACATAATTGATAACATATTCATTTTATTGAGATAAATACATCTATGAAACTACAGATTTAAACGCATTTTTACTACTACTTGACCATATAAAAAATGGTTAAGTCATTGATTTTAAAAAGTTCAATAGCTGACGTGCTAGGGTTTGTAAGACAAACGCCTACAAGCCTGCGTCCGCTTCTCTTACGTTATTAACCGACAAACCCTCATTGTTAACACCCGTTAAAAGGCTCAAAGTACGCCTAACGCAACACATACATGTTGTTGAATGTTAACCAAATCAGAATGGGGAAATATCATGAATCAAGAAGAAATGTTGTTAGAGATTAAAGATGCCAACTTAAACTATTTAATGTTAGCGCAACAACTGATCCGTGCCGACAAACCAACCGCCATTTATCGCTTAGGCATTAGCAAAGACATTGCCGATTTATTAGAAGGCTTAAGCAACCTGCAATTACTCAAACTGTGCAACACCAACATGATGTTAGCACGCTTCCGTTTTGATGACAGTGACATCTTAAGTATGTTAACTAACTACACCAAAGATCGTGCACAAGCACATTTACACACAGCGGTATTAATGGCTGGTCAAACAGCAGAAGCAATGGCTTAAGCCACCACCGGTAGCTAAGAATAATAAAGCGTTAAGGGGTAATATCATGCAAAAGAAAAGCGTAGTGAATGAAGCAGAGCAAATTCAATTGGCGATGCAAATGATTAAATTAGGGGCGAGATTACAATTATTGGAATCACAAACCACCATTTCACGCGAACGCTTAATCAAGCTGTATAAAGAAATGAAAGGTTGCTCGCCACCTAAAGGCATGCTGCCATTCTCTACAGATTGGTTCTTAACATGGCAGCCCAATATTCACTCTTCCATTTTCTTTAATATCTATAAGTTTATGGTCGATTTCGCCGGTGTAGACGGCATCCAAGCGATAATCAAAGCCTATAGTTTGTATGTGCAACAAGTGGCAGACCAAGAAGCCACTGAAGAAGTAGAACCGGTATTGTCACTGACCCGCGCCTGGACGTTAGTGCGTTTTGTGGAAAGCAAAATGTTGAATCTAAAACCTTGCAGCTGCTGTGGTGGCCAGTTTATTGTCAATACTTACGATTTAAACCAAAACTATGTATGCAACTTATGTCACGTGCCGTCACGTGCAGGTAAAACCAAAAAAGCCAAAGAGCTCAGCTATAAATTAGTCTCTATGACTGCTTAATGTTGAGCAGATAAAGTCTACGGTGGATGATGTTGATATCAGCGATTAAAGCGCATCCACTATTGCTAGCCTTAAGCAGCCACAAAGCTGCTGCGGTCAGACCAATTCCCAAGCGAGTGCGCAAACTGATGGCTGTGCCGTCGTTGTTGGCGCTAGTGGTCCAATTGCTGGCTTTAGGTTTGGTGTGGATAACCAGCGTTATCTTGCACAGCCTGCTGTACACATACCTGCAAATCCCCATCCAAATAGACAGTTCTGTGCTGATTGTGAGCATGGTGCTGTTGCAAGCTGTATTTTCTAGCGCGCTGTCCGCCGTTTTTGGCATGGCAGTGTGGTGGCGCTGGATACACTTTCTATTTCCGCTCGCCTTGTATGGCATGACCTTGGCGCATATCCCCAATAGCGTCTACGTAGTGGGTTTTTTTATCACACTCAGCTTGTACTGGACCACATTTAAGACGCAAGTGCCATTTTATCCGTCGCGGCCTGCTGTCTGGCAAGCGCTAGAGCAAGTAATTGCACAGACGCGTCGGCCTCAGCAATCCGTGCGTGTGATTGATATCGGCAGTGGATTGGGCGATCTATCGCTTTACTTGGCCAATGCCAATAAGCAAGACAAGGTAGAGGGCATAGAAATTGCACCGCTACCTTGGTTAATCAGTTGGTTGCGCAGCCGCTGCCAGCGCTCAACTGCACACTTCTTTCTGGGTAACTACGGGCAATTGAATTTTGCTGAATATGACATGGTATTTGCCTATTTATCGCCAGCAGCTATGCCACAATTATGGCAAAAAGCCACGCAAGAAATGCGCAGCGGCAGCCTACTGGTTAGCTTAGAATTTGCGATTCCTGACGTACTCGCCACACAAACAATAGTGACCGGGACAACATCGCGCAAGTTGTATATGTGGCGCATGCCGTGATTGTTCAGTCAATCGCATAGCGTTTCAGTACTTAAGGCGCGCTAGTACTTAATACCGCTCAATACCGCCCGCTATACTGCAGTACCTCTGTTGGTCTGCAATTAAACCCCCAAAACATGCCTTTATTCGCGCAATTGATTGTTGCACAGGCTTGTTATTCTTAATCCAATCGAAGAAGTCATTCGGGTTTGATGTTGGAGAACAGAACATGTTTGTCATTATTGGATACATTGTGGTGTGTGCCACCATTTTTGGTGGTTACGCCATGGCAGGTGGTCACTTGGGTGCGTTATGGCAACCACTAGAAGTCTTGATGATTTTTGGCGGTGCGTTTGGTGCGTTTATTGTGGGCAATGATGCCAAAGCGCTCAAAGCCACCATGAAAGCCTTACCTACCTTGTTTAAAGGCTCCAAATATAACAAGGCGCTGTATATGGATTTGCTGGCGCTACTGTTTGAAATTCTCGGCAAAATTCGTAAAGAAGGCATGATGTCCATCGAAAAAGACGTTGATGATCCCGAATCCAGTGCGCTGTTCAGCAAATACCCCAAAATTTTAAGTGACCACCATCTGGTGGAGTTTATTACTGATTATCTACGCTTAATGGTGTCTGGCAATATGGATGCGTTTCAAGTGGAAAACT
>DASWSZ010000209.1:0-5516 GCA_036402395.1 Methylophilus sp. | reverse complement strand
GATGGGCAATACCGATAGCAATACGGTAAAACTGCATTTTGAGATCCGCCGTCAAGGTAAATCGGTTGACCCTGCCCCCTATTTACCGCAAAATTAAACGGCTGGCTAACTGAGGTGTGACCGATGAACCCAAACAAGTATGCTAAGAACAGCAAAATAAAGCCTGATAGCCCTATCGATACGGTTAAGTCTATCGTCGCATTTGGGCTGATGATCTTAGGCATTATTGGTATCGCCATGGAATTATTTAAAGGCGGTGGCATGGTCAAAACTGCGTTTGAAAAACTGTTTGAATCCAGCACCAGCATGTTATTGATTCCCGTTATTATTCTGGCATTGTGGCTGTTTAACAAGTGGGCATCGTCGCCTTCTAAATCAGAGAAACGTAAAGCGGGTGACATCCCCATGTATGTCATGATGGCGATAGGCGCCTATTATTTATTCAGAATTATTACCACCGGTGGCTTTTAACCTCTTTGACCATCTACAATCAGCCGTAAAAAAAGCCACTATTAAAGTGGCTTTTTAATGTTTAACGAGATAATTTAAACAGGCTTATTAGCGTAATACTCACGCACCGGCGTCATGTCAAAATCGCGTGCCCATTGAATAATCTGGTCAAACGCAGGTGCACCAATCTCACCTACTTGCGCATGAATGCCTGCTTGCTCACGAATGACTAAAATGCCTGGAATTTGATTCACTTCAAAATACTCAGCAATTTCCGGATCAGCTTCGGTGTTCACCATGCCAAATACAATGTCTGGATTTTTTTCAGAAGTGGCTTCAAACACTGGCGTAAACGCGACGCAAGGGTCACACCAAGGCGCCCAAAAATCGACAATCACAAATGGATTGTTCTCGATGGTTGCTTTAAAGTTTTCTTTATTGAGTGCGACAACGGCCATGCTTAAACCCCTCGTAACTGCCTAATAAGTAATAAATAATGATTAAAAATAATATTTTGCGTGCAATATTCTATCAGATGATAGGCTGATCCCACACACCGTTGAAAAATAGTGTGCCTAAAGCTCGGCGGCTGCGCGGTGCTGTCTCACGCTCACGCAAATCATCCGGCAAAATAGTCGCAGGCGCAGCGTAACCCACGGTCATCATCGCCATCAACTCACATTGCGCAGGCACAGCAAATGCCTCACGTGCTTTCGCCACATCAAAGCCACCCATTTGGTGCGCCGCCAAACCTAAGGCTGCGGCCTGCAAACACAGGTTTTCAGCCGCAGCGCCAGTATCATACATGCTCCAGCGGTTGGCTTTTTGATTATGATTGAATAAACCATCTGCACAAATTAACAGCAGCACTGGCGCATTGACTGCCCACGTTTGGTTGCCGGGCACCAAACAATCAAATGCAGTTTGCCATGCGGTCGGATTCGTCGTTTTATCGCACACTACAAAACGCCAAGGCTGATCACCAAAGCAAGATGGTGCCCAACGCGCAGCTTCTAATAAACTGATGATTTGTGTGTGGCTGACCGATTTAGTCACATCGTATGCGCGTGGACTCCAACGCTGTGCTAATACATCATGGATAGTGGTTTGCGTGATGGCTGGATTTTGCATGGACTGACCTTAAAGTGATAAATAGTGGTTGGTAAGTTTTTAGCGTTTAGTTACACCGCGTCAAGCTGTTTTTTAAGTTGATAAATCAATTCTAAGGCTTGCTTGGGCGTTAAATCATCTGGTTGTATGGCTTCTAATTCTGCCACAATAGGATGCAAAGGGGCAGCAATAGGTTCCACCGCGTGCACAAACATATCGACTTGTTGCGTGTTTTGTGCAATTTGATTATTTTCCAATTGCGTTAGTTTGCGTTTAGCCATTTGCACAACTGACTTAGGAATGCCAGCCAATTGCGCTACTTGTATCCCATAACTTTGGTTGGCGGCGCCCGCCTCTACTTTGTGCAAGAACACAATGCCTTGGCCATGTTCTACCGCATCCAGATGCACATTCGCCGCTTGTTTGGCATCATCGACAATGCGCGTTAATTCAAAGTAATGCGTGGCAAATAAGGTCAGTGCTTTGTTTTTATCTAGCAATTGTTTGGCCACCGCCCAAGCCAAACTCAAGCCATCAAACGTGCTGGTGCCACGGCCAATTTCATCCAGCAGTACCAAACTTTTATCCGTGGCATTATGCAAAATATTGGCCGTCTCGGTCATTTCCACCATAAAGGTAGAGCGGCCACCGGCTAAATCGTCAGAAGCACCAATACGCGTGAAAATACGATCAATTTCACCGATGTTAGCCACTTTTGCTGGCACAAAGCAACCACAGTAGGCCATTAATACAATCAGTGCCGTTTGCCGCATAAAGGTCGATTTACCACCCATATTGGGGCCGGTAATCAACAACAATTGGCGATACGGTGTTAGCTCCACATCATTAGCGACATAAGGTTGCGCAATACTCTCCACTACCGGATGGCGCCCTGCTTCAATATTGATGCCTGCTTCTAGCGTAAAGTTGGGCTGGCTATAATTCAAAGCGGCTGCGCGCTCTGCAAAACAGGCCAACACATCTAAACTTGCCACAGCACCGGCATTGGTTTGCAAGGCAGGAATATGTGGCGCTAAACCATCTAGCACTTGCTCGTAGAGCATTTTTTCACGCGCCAAGGCGCGGTCATTGGCGCTTAATACCTTGTCTTCAAACGCTTTAAGTTCGGGCGTAATAAAACGTTCAGCATTCTTGAGCGTTTGGCGGCGGCGATATTCTGCCGGCGCGTTTTCTGCTTGGGCACGGCTAATCTCAATGTAAAAACCGTGCACACTGTTGTACTCTACTTTTAAATTACTTAGGCCGGTACGGGCTTTTTCTGCCGCTTCAAATTGCAGTAAAAAATCGCCATGATTGGTTTGCAGGCTGCGTAACTCATCCAATTCCGTATCGTAACCATCAGCAATCACACCACCCTCACGCAATACCACTGAAGGCTCGCTACGGATAGCCTTGACTAATAAAGCAACTGCAGCGGAAGGTACTTGTAAATGTGCGCCCAAGGTTTCTAATAAAATGGCCTGCTTGCCGATTAATAAATTTTGCAAAGCAGGCAACTGCAATAAACTATCACGCAAACTGGATAAATCGCGTGGTCGCGCAGAACGCAAGGCGACGCGCGCGGTGATGCGCTCAATATCGGCAACAGATTTCAACGCTTGTTGTAATGTTTCATAAGCCTGTTGCAACAACAGCTCCGCCACCGCGTCATGGCGCTTTTGCACCAAACTGCCATCGCGCAAGGGATGGTGCAACCAATGACGTAACAAGCGTGCACCCATGGCTGTTTGCGTCGTATTAAGCAATGAGTAAACCGTGGGCGTGGGTTCGCCACGTAGTGTGATATCAATCTCCAAATTACGGCGCGTTGCGGCATCCATTTGAATATATTGACTTATATGCTCAACCGTGATGCCGGTAATATGTGGCAACGCGGTACGCTGGGTATGTTTTACATATTCCAGCAAGGCGCCGGCTGCGGCAATAGCTGCGGGCATAGTGGCGCAACCAAAACCAGCTAAATCTAAAGTATTCATTTGGCGCGTGAGTACAGTATGTGCAGTGTCTACATCAAACTGCCAAGGTGCCAGCCGCTTTTTGGGCGCTTTGTATTGGGCTAGGCTGGCATGTTGTGCACCTTCAGCACAGATAATTTCTGCGGGGTGTATGCGCTCTATCTCTTGTGCTAATTGACCTATGGCAATTTCACTTAAGACAAAATCGCCAGAGGTTAAATTTAACCGCGCTAAACCCACCACACCCTCAGCAAACCAAATACTCAGCAAAGGCTGATCACGCGTGGCATCTAACAGTGCGGCATCGGTCAGCGTACCAGGCGTTAAAATACGCACCACTTCGCGCGCCACTGGGCCTTTACTAGTAGCAGGGTCACCCACTTGCTCACAAATAGCGACCGCCTCACCCAACTTAGCCAACTTTGCTAAATATTGCTCTGCGGCGTGGTAAGGCACACCCGCCATCTTGATCGGCTCACCATTGCTGCTGCCACGCCGCGTAAGCGTAATGCCCAATAAGCCCGAGGCTTTCTCGGCATCATCAAAAAACAACTCATAAAAATCGCCCATACGATAAAACAGCAACATGTCGGGATGTTGCGCTTTTAACGCCAAGTATTGGCGCATCATCGGGGTATGTTGCTGCTGATCGTTTGCGATGGTGGTCAACTGAGTGTTTTCTTGTTTGTACGCATGTAGTGCGTGACTAATGTGAGTCTTTATAAGATATCGATAATTAGAATCATGGATTTTAGCATAGGCACAAAAAAACTAGCCGGCGAAAGTGCTAAGCCTCAGTTTTGGAAAGGGAATTATGGATGCATAAGCTAACTGATTTGCTTAGCCAACTCCGCTTGCATCCAAGCGGCAGTGCGCTTGATGCCGTCAGGCATGGAGACTTTAGGTGCCCAATCTAGTTGCTCCAGCGCCAATTGATTGCTTAGCACACTCACCGGCACATCAAATGAGCGACCCGGTAAATAGCGCACATCGATATGCTTTTCAACAACCTCTTCTAGCATTGCAATCAAGTCATTCAAACTTGTACCACTACCAGAGCTCACGTTAAAACAACCTTCTTTACCGTTGTAGGCAATCGCCTTCACAAAGGCCTCAGCAACATCACTCACATGAATATAGTCACGCATCACGCTGCCGTCACCCCAAATCTCTATGGGTTGTCCGATGAGTGCGCGATAGAGAAACACGCCTACTGCACCTTGTGCTGTTTCTATACGTTGCCGTTCACCGTAAGGATTAGCTACTCTGAGCACGACATATTCAAGGCCATGCAGGTGCTGATAAACCTTTAAATATTTTTCAATGGCGAGTTTGGTGATGCCGTAAGACACCAAGGGACTAGTTGGATGTTTTTCGTCAATTGGAAGATACTCAGGATTGCCGTATACCGTACCACCAGATGAGATAAACACGATCTTTCGTATCTTGTGCTGGACCATGGCATTGAGCATACGTAATGTGGCGACAAGGTTACTTTGTACGTCATAGACGGGGTCATCATTGGAGTTTTTAGGTAAAGTGGTAGACACCAGATGCAGCACTACATCCATGCCGCTGACGGCATCGGCAACGTCATGCGCGCTCGATAAATCACCAGCAACCCACTCCACTTGTTCAGTAGCGCTAAATTTTCGATAAGGCGGAACGCGAGGACGCTCAAAGATTCTGAGCGCATGCCCCTCCTGCAACAGGCGGTCAGCTATGGTTGAGCCTATAAAACCACCACCACCAAAGATTAAAATATTCATCAAACGTCCCTAAGAGTTTTCGAGTTGCTGCCGCTACTTAGTGTAAAACTATCAGCCATTGACGCGAATGCATACAGGCACTAAACATGATGGCAATGCATGGTTAAACTGGCGAATAGTTTGTATTAAAACCACATTTAACGTTTAGACTAACCATGTGTTTAACGGCATTATCCTTTGTAAAAATTCAAGCTGGGAATGGCTAAGCTTA
>DASWSZ010000208.1:0-3409 GCA_036402395.1 Methylophilus sp. | reverse complement strand
ATAATTCTTTAATTTATCAATTTAAAGTTTGAGTGCACACCATCCAAAAGGTGGGTGTTCTTTATATCATCCTCACACCATAGGAAAATCTGAATGAAATTAGCAATGATAGGCTTAGGCAAAATGGGCGGCAACATGGCTGCGCGTTTACTCCGTCACAAAATCAACGTGGTTGGTTTTGACTTTAATACCGAATTTGTAAACAAACTAGTCAAAGATGAAGGCATGCAAGCTGCTACCTCTGTGGCTGATGCGGTAAGCAAACTAGAAGGCCAAAAAATTGTTTGGCTGATGTTGCCAGCAGGCGAAATTACTGAAAATCAAATTAAAGACTTAATCCCACTATTAAATAAAGGCGATATTATCGTCGATGGTGGTAACTCTAACTATAAACACAGCCAACGCCGTGGCGCAATGCTGGCTGAACATGGCATAGGCTTTATTGACTGCGGTACTTCTGGCGGCGTATGGGGCTTGGATAACGGCTACTGCTTAATGTACGGCGGCGAAAAACAATACGCAGACGTATTGGCACCTTATGCGCAAGCACTTACGCACGCCGACCGCGGTTGGGCACACGTAGGCCCAGTCGGATCTGGTCACTTTACCAAAATGATCCATAACGGCATTGAATACGGCATGATGCAAGCATTTGCTGAAGGCCTAGATTTAATTAAGGGTAAAGAAGAATTTAACCTTGATTTAGCGCAAATTACTGAATTATGGCGTCATGGCTCTGTAGTGCGTAGCTGGTTACTGGATTTAACCGCAGAAGCACTAAAAGAAGACCAAAGCCTGACAGAAATTGCGCCGTATGTAGCCGACTCTGGTGAAGGTCGCTGGACTGTGGTGGAAGCGGTTGAGCAAGGCGTTGCGGCACCGGTGCTGACAGTAGCCTTACAAGCCCGTTTCAGAAGCCAAGACTCTGAAGGCTATAGCTACAAACTGTTATCGCTGATGCGAAATGCATTTGGTGGCCACGCAGTAAAATCAAAGAAATAATCGTGGTTGAAATAGCTGCTGCAATGCGCTAAGCATTTGGCTTTAAGCCAATGCGTGTTGTTAGCATCATGGGAAAGGCGGTGATGCCTTTCCCTATTATTTTCAAATTTAAGGCTTTTCCTTATTGGATTTATGATGACAAAAAAAATTGATCCCTGTACCTTGGTTTTATTTGGCGCCAGTGGCAACTTAGCACGCGTTAAGCTGTATCCAGGTTTATTTAGACTAGATTTGCTTGGCCGCTTGCCTGCAGACCTAAAAATCATGGCGGTTGGACGTCAAATCGTCGATTTAGAAGCGTGGCGTGCAGACATTAAAAGCATGCTCGATGCCAAATTTAAAAAAGGCTACGATCAATCAGTGTTTGAGCGTTTTATTGCGCGTAACTTTTACCATGCCAACCCACCCACTGATCCGGATGCGTTTACTAAATTAAGTAACACATTAAGTGACGAAAAAACTTTTCCACAAAATCTGGCTTACTTCTTATCAGTACGCCCAGTCGATTTTGCACCAGTCGTCGAATCGCTGGCTAAAGTAGGGTTAACCAACGAAGATAAATTCTGGCGCCGTGTGGTGATTGAAAAACCATTTGGTACCGATTTAGCCTCGGCTAAAGAGCTGCAAAAAGCCATTACTACACATTTAAAAGAACATCAAATTTACCGGATTGACCATTATTTGGGTAAATCGGCACTGCAAAATATTCTGCTACAACGCTTTACCAATACCATTTTGGAACCGATTTGGAATAATCAATACATTGATCACGTGCAAATCACCAATACCGAAATGTTGGGCGTGGGCGACCGCACGCAGTTCTATGACAGCACCGGTGCGTTGCGCGATATGATCCAAAGTCATATCTTGCAAACGCTTGCTCTAGCGACCATGGAAATGCCTAAGGACTTAACACCTGATGGTATCCGTGAAGCCAAGATTAAAGTGCTGGAGCAAATTCGCCCTATCCCAGTCAATGAGTTAAGCAAACACGCCTTCCGCGCGCAATATGCGGCTGGTGAAGTGAATGGCGAAAAAGTGCCTGGCTATTTAGAGGAGTTAGGCAATAGCAGTAGCGTGGTAGAAACCTATGCCGCCTTAAAATTGTTTATTGATAACCCACGTTGGAGCGGTGTGCCGTTCTATATTCGCACCGCCAAGCGCTTACATGAAGCCGATACGCGTATTGCGATTCGCTTTAAAAAATCTCCTATGCAAATTAACGGTGGTCAGGATCAAAACTGGCTCATCATTGGTATTCAGCCACGCGAATGTATCAAGATGGAAATTCAATCCAAAATTCCAGGCTTGGACATTAACACCCGCACGATTCAACTGGGTGCCGCCAACCGCTTGCCAGAAGATGACAGCGTTGATGCGTATGAGGCCTTATTATTGAATCTGATGCAAGGTGACAATTCTAACTATCTGCACATTTCAGAGGCTGAAGCACAATGGCGCTTGGTCGACCCAGTGGTGAAAGCATGGGCGGAAGATAAAAAACCAGTGCACCAATACCCTGCTGGTAGCCGTGATCCAGAAGCATCAAAAGTGATTTTTGAAGCGGAAGATCAGTTTTGGCGGTATAGCATTGAATTAGGTGGCGATCAGTAGTAAGCATGCCAAATCGCAAATACGCATTGATTGTTGGCTTGCACTTAATCGCGTATTTGCAATTTTTCCAAGCTGACTAAGTCATCTAAACGACGCATCATTACAAGCTTTTTACACAAATACAGACAAAACAAAGCAATGCACTTTATAATGCCCAACTTAAACCTTGGGCATTATTTTTTTCGGCTAACAGTTAAACATGGGCACAACAGCATGAGTATTAAATCGGATAAATGGATACGTAAAATGGCGCAAGAGCATGACATGATTTCGCCATTTGAGCCCAATCAAGTGAAGATGAATGCGGCGGGCGAGCGCATGGTATCGTACGGTACGTCTAGTTACGGTTACGATATTCGCTGCTCTAAAGAGTTTAAGCTGTTCACCAATCTCAATAGCACCATCGTTGACCCAAAAAATTTCGACCCGAATTCGTTTGTAGAGGTGAATGCGGATTATTGCATTATTCCACCTAACTCGTTTGCCTTAGCGCGTACCGTGGAATATTTTAAAATTCCTCGCAATGTTCTGACGGTCTGTTTGGGTAAATCTACTTATGCGCGTTGCGGCATTATTGTCAACGTCACGCCGTTTGAACCAGAATGGGAAGGTTATGTGACGCTAGAATTTAGCAACACCACGCCGCTGCCAGCCAAAATCTATGCTAATGAAGGCTGCGCGCAAGTGCTGTTTTTTGAGGCGGATGCAGATGACATCTGCGAAACCAGTTATAAAGACCGCGGTGGTAAATATCAGGGGCAGGTTGGCGTCACACTCCCTAAGATTTAGTACT
>DASWSZ010000207.1:0-21226 GCA_036402395.1 Methylophilus sp. | reverse complement strand
GTATTAGCCGGTGACCACATCTATAAAATGGATTACGGCAAAATGTTGGCCACACATGTCAATAGCCATGCTGACATGACCATTGCGTGCATCAACGTGCCATTAGAAGATGCCAAAGGATTTGGCGTGCTATCGGTGAATGAAAACGACAGGGTGGTTGAGTTTGCAGAAAAGCCGGCCAACCCTAAGCACTTGCCAGGCGATCCTACCAAAGCGTTTGCCAGTATGGGCATTTATCTGTTTAACGCTAAATTTTTGTATGAGCAACTGATTAGAGATGCTGGCGACAGTAAATCGACGCATGATTTTGGCGGCGATATTATTCCTTATATTATTAAAAAATATGTGGTACAGGCACATCGCTTTACTGACAGTTGTGTTGGTGCGCAAGGTGGCAATTACTACTGGCGTGACGTGGGTACCATTGATGCATACTGGGAAGCCAATATGGAATTAACCAAAGTGGTGCCTGAGCTGAATTTATACGATAGAGATTGGCCGATTTGGACTTACCAAGAACAACTGCCGCCAGCTAAATTTGTGTTTAACGATGAGGGCCGTACTGGCAAAGCCATAGACTCATTGGTATCAGGTGGTTGCTTAATCAGTGGCTCATCGGTGACCAATTCCATCTTATTCTCGGATGTCTACGTAGAAGATTATTGCCAAATTGATGGTGCCGTGGTGTTACCTAAAGTCACCATTAACCGCAATGTTACCCTTAAAAACGTGGTGGTTGACCGGGGTTGTAATATTCCTGAAGGCATGCAAATTGGGGTGGATTTAGCCTTAGACGCTAAACGCTTTCATGTGTCCGAAAAAGGTATCGTGCTAGTGACGCCAGATATGTTAGGGCAAGACCTATATAGAGTTGTTTAAAAACAAATGGTTATTTAGTAAATTTAAAGTATTTTATTGATTAAGATAAGTGGTTATGATTAAAACACCCAAGCTATTTTTAAATCTGTACTGGCACATGCATCAACCAGATTACCGCGATTTAAGCACCAATGAGTACGTGCTGCCTTGGACTTACCTGCATGCGATTAAAGACTATAGTGATATGGTCTACCATCTGGAAAAAAATCACCAAGCGCGGGTTAGCTTTAACTTTGTACCCATTTTGTTGGAGCAGTTAGAGGATTACACTAAGCAATTTGCTGAGGATGATATTCGCGATCCTTTATTGGCTTTGCTGGTCAGGCATGACCTAGATCTGATTACTGCTGAACAATGCAATCTGATCGTGCAAAGCTGTTTTAAAGCCCATCACGAGAAAATGCTCAGTCCTTTTCCGCATTATCAACGTTTGCTGCATCTGTATCAGTTAGTTGAGCCGATGATGCTCAATGGCAGTGACTTTCATTACTTATCTGCCCAATACAAGGCCGATTTACTGGTTTGGTATCACCTAGCATGGTGCGGTGAAAGCTTGCGTATTGAAAATCCGGTAGTCAAAGCGCTAATGGCGAAGGGCGCGTTATTTAGCTTAACTGACCGTCAGCAGTTATTTAACGAGATTAAAAAAACCATTAACGGCCTCATTCCGCGTTACAAAGCTTGCATGGATTCCGGCCAAATTGAAATTTCTACCACACCTTACTACCACCCCATATTGCCTTTGTTGTTAGATTTTAAAACCACCAAAGATGCAATGCCGGATGCGCCATTGCCTAAGCATGTACGTTATGAAGGAGGTGCCAAACGCGCGCAAGCGCATGTAGAAGCGGCGCAAGACTATCACACGCGATTGTTTGGGGAGGCGCCCAAAGGCATGTGGCCAGCAGAGGGTGCGGTATCGCATGCAGCGTTATCGATGCTGGCACAGCATGGCATGCAGTGGTCGGCCACTGGCCAAGGCGTGTTAGCCAACAGCCTAGTCAAGTCTAATTTAAAAGCAGACGATAAATATCAGTATTTGTATCAACCGTATCGCGTCACTAATGGTAAAGACGATATCTTATGTTTTTTCCGCGATGATAGCCTGTCCGATAAAATTGGCTTTGAATACTCTAAAATGCATTCTAAAGATGCTGTGGCGGATTTTATCAGCACGCTAGAAGCCATCCTGAATGACACCACTACCAAGCATAATAAGGTGGTCAGTGTGATTTTAGATGGTGAAAATGCATGGGAATATTATCCTTACAATGGTTACTTTTTCCTTACTGAGCTGTATGAGGCTTTGGTCAATCATCCATTTATCGAAATGACCACCTTCAGCGATATCGTCAAAATGCACAAAGAAGGCAGCTTGCCGCCAGCCCCCATTTTGCCGCAGATTGCAGCGGGTAGTTGGGTCTACGGCACGTTTAGTACTTGGATAGGCAGCAAAGACAAAAACATGGCTTGGGATTTGCTGTGCGAAGTTAAAAAAGTATATGACCAATGTATTATCACCTTGGATCCGCAACAACAGCTTGCATGTGAGCGACAACTGGCTATTTGTGAAGGCTCAGACTGGTTCTGGTGGTTTGGTGATTACAATGCCTCAGACAGTGTAAAAAGTTTTGACCAACTGTATCGACGCAATTTGGTGAATTTGTATCATTTACTTAATCAACCCATTCCTGCACATTTAAGTTTACCGATTAGCCAAGGCGGCGGTAGCTCTGAAAATGCAGGCACAATGCGCAGAGGACAGGACGCTTAATGACCCTTGCTTTTCCAAGAAGTGCCGGTGTACTGTGTCATATCAGTTCTTTACCCAACAGTGATTTAGGCCAAGACGCTTATCAGTTTGTGGATTTTTTAGCTGAGACAGGCGCAACCGTCTGGCAAACGCTGCCTATCAACATGCCGCATGCCGATAACTCGCCTTATCAATGTATTTCTGCGCATGCGGGTAATCCAGCATTTATTAGCCTAGCGCAGCTGGTCGACCAAGGGTTGTTAGAGCAAGACCAAGTGCAAGGTGCGCGCGATATTGCCTTAAGGCAAGCTTACACACAGTTTTTAGCGACCAAAAAGACGCAAGCGTTTGATGCCTTTTGTGCAGAACATCAAGTGTGGTTAGAAGATTTTGCATTGTTTTGCGTCATTCGCCAGCAAATGCATTACCAAGGCTGGTGTGATTGGCCAGAAGCCTATAAAAATAAAGACGCTAACACTATTGCCGCGTTTAAAGTACAGCATGCGTGGGAACTGGCCTTTACCAAGTTCGTACAGTTTATCTTTTTTGCGCAATGGCAAGCGCTCAAGACCTATGCCAATAGCAAGCATGTGCAGCTGTTTGGCGATATTCCTATTTTTGTGGCTTACGACAGTGCCGATGTATGGGCGCAACCAGAACTGTTTAAACTAGATGTCAATAAGCAAATGACCGTGGTGGCAGGCGTGCCACCCGATTACTTTTCAGCCACTGGCCAACGTTGGGGTAACCCGCATTACAACTGGGGGGTCATGGCAGCGCAAGGCTATGTTTGGTGGGTAGAGCGTATGCGTACGCAGTCCAGCTTGTTTGATTTAGTGCGTATAGACCATTTTAGAGGCTTGGAATCGGCATGGGAAATCCCCTCTGAACTGCCGACTGCGCAAGGCGGTGCTTGGGTGCTGGCGCCGGGTGATGCCCTACTTGCCGCCATTTATGCGCAATTACCTAATATCCATTTAGTAGCAGAGGATTTAGGCGTCATCACGCCTGAAGTCGATGCCTTACGCTTGAAATATGCCTTGCCGGGTATGAAGATACTGCAATTTGCTTTTGGTGGCGATCAGGGTAATCCTTACTTACCAGAAAATATTGAAGAAAACAGCGTGGTGTACACCGGTACCCATGATAATGATACTACGCTGGGTTGGTACACTAGTGCCGAGACACATGTCAAAGCGCATTTACATCAATATCTGCAAAACGATCAGCCAGATATGCCACAGGCATTGATAGCGCTGGTCATGTCCACCCAAAGTTACTTAGCCATTATTCCTATGCAAGACATTTTGGGCTTAGACACTCACTGTCGTATGAACACACCGGGTACTGTGGTGAATAATTGGTCTTGGCAATTTAACTGGAAACAATTGACCAAAGCCAAAAAAAGTCAGTTTGCGCAAGCCATTAAGCAGTCGGGCAGAGTGTGTGGCTAAAGCCATAGGCATCGATGTCGGTGGTACTAATTTACGCGTGGGCGTGTTCGATGGTCATACCTTGTTACAAGAGACGCGCTTTCAAGCTGATTTTTCGCAGATGTGTAAAACACACAGCCCAGATATTGCTTGGCACAAAATCCTTACCATCACCGCTGATGGCATACGTCAGGTGTTACTGCAATATCCGGATGTGCAACATGTAGGCATCGGGTTTCCTGGCTTTATCGACCCCAAAACACAAACCGTGGCGCAATCGCCTAATTTTCCTGGCTTGAAAGATGTGAATTTAGCACAAGATTTAGCCAATCTATTGCAAAAAAAAGTAATCGTAGAAAACGACGCTCTGGCTGCGGCCTACGGTGAATACTATCTTGCGGATAAACCCA
Source organism: Methylophilus sp. (assembly GCA_036402395.1). Lineage (GTDB taxonomy): Bacteria > Pseudomonadota > Gammaproteobacteria > Burkholderiales > Methylophilaceae > Methylophilus. The sequence continues at coordinate 16,751 of DASWSZ010000207.1, read as the reverse complement.
GCGCGGGTCTTATTTACTTAGGCTTAGGCACTGGCCTAGGCGGTGGCTTAATATATGCCGGTGTGCCATTTGCCGGGCAACATGGCGTAGCGATGGAAGTTGGTCATATCATTGTCGAGCCAGAAGGGCGCTTATGTGGTTGCGGTAATCGTGGCTGTGTTGAACAATATGCGTCTGCTAGCGGTGTGACTGCGACTTATTTTGAACTGACTGGAAAAAAAACTTCCGCTTACGAAATTGCTAGCTTAGCCGATGCCGATGATACGTTTGCCCATCAGGCTTACCAAGTGGCGGCGCAGCGCTTAGCGCAAATGCTAGCAACTGTGGTCAAAGTGTTGGATGTATCCAATGTGGTGATTGGTGGTGGCATGTGCCACGCTTGGCATTTGATGCGCGCACCGTTTGAAGCAAGATTAGAGGCCGATCTGATCCCGGTACTACGCAATAAACTCAATGTTAAACCTTCGCACTCTGGCGACATTGCAGGCATGTTAGGTGCATCTCTGCTGGCCAGGCATAGCTAAGTCAAGCATTGGTTAATCAATATTCTGTTAATAGGAATTCTGTAACTAGAAACTTTTTAACTACAATTATCCTACTAAGATCTTTTAGCCAAAAACGCCCAGGCTAGTCGCTGGTGTGCGCTGTGACATGTTGTTGCAGCGCCCAAGCCACATGCTCTCGCAACATCGGGTTTTCATCAAGTTCACGCGTTTTAAGTGCAGCAATTACCGCAGCAGAACTGGCTGCATTACCTAAACCTATTGCCACATTGCGCAGCCACTGCATGTAGCCTATGCGATAAATGGCGCTGCCTGCCATTTTTTGTTTAAACGTAGCTTCATCCCAGCCAAAACATTCCACCAGTGTCACATCATCCAAGCCATGCCGCACATGAAAGTCAGGTTCGGTGGTGATTTCGGCAAACTTATTCCAAGGGCAGGTTAGCTGACAATCGTCACAACCGTAAACACGGTTACCGATTAGCGGTCTTAACTCGACTGGAATGGCTGTTTTTAGCTCGATGGTCAGATAAGAAATGCAGCGTCTGGCATCCACCTCGTAAGGGGCGGTGATGGCTTGGGTTGGGCAAATAGTGATACAGGCGCTGCAACTGCCACAATGGTTGGTGGCGGGCGAGTCGATGGGCAATGGCAAATTGGTATAGATTTCACCCAGAAAAAACCATGAGCCACGATCTTTGTTGATGAGTAAGGTATGTTTGCCGCGCCAACCCAGCCCGGCTTTTTCTGCTAGCGCTACTTCTAATACTGGGGCGCTATCAGTAAATACGCGATAACTAAACTCCGCGGTGGCTGCTTGAATCTTGTCGCACAATTGTTGTAGTTTTTTGCGTAAAACTTTGTGATAGTCACGGCCTAAGGCATAGCGCGAGATAAATGCGGATTCAGTATCTGCCATCACGTCCCAACTATTTTTGGCTGCAGGGGGCAAGTAATCTAAGCGTACAGAAATAATGCGGCAGGTGTCTGGCACTAAATCTGCCGGCCGAGTACGCTTAGTGCCATGTTTTGCCATATAATCCATGTCACCATGAAAGCCTTTTTCAATCCAAGCTTGATGTTGTGCCTCAGCGCCAGACAAATCGGTATCGGTAATCCCAATCTCGGAAAACCCAAGCACTTTGCCCCAAGCTTTGATATCAGTGGCCAATTGCTGATAATTGTGATGCGGCATAGCGTTGGAGTTGAGATTTTGCATGATTAAACAGCATTTTACACGCATTTTAGCCGATGAAGCGGCTACATTGGCTGCAGGTAAGTGTTTGGCGCTTGCCTTGCAGACTGGCTTAACCGTGTATTTACATGGCGATTTAGGCGCAGGCAAAACCACGTTTGTGCGTGGCGTGTTGCAAGGTTTGGGTTATCAAGGTAAAGTAAAAAGCCCAACTTATACTTTGGTTGAGTCTTACAGTTTTGCTGGGCTTACGCTGTATCACTTTGATTTGTATCGATTCTTAGATGAAGAGGAGTGGGATGCGGCTGGGTTTAGAGAGTATTTTAATGTGCATAGTGTGTGTATGATTGAATGGCCAGAAAAAGCGCATCACGTGTTACCGTCGCCCGATATCGACTTAACGCTCACACATCAAAGCAGTGGTCGTCTATTACAATACCAAGCCAATACGGACCTTGCAGAGCAGGTGTTGGCCAATATGGAGAACACTGGTTAGATGTGGAAAAAATGGATACGCGGCTTAATGGTATGGGTTTGCTTGCTTGTGCAGACGCAAGCACACGCCAATACGATTACCGCTGCACGGGTGTGGCCAGCCGAAGACTACACACGTATCACGTTTGAAGCGCAAACTTCGGTTAAGCATCAGTTACTGGTACTAAAAAATCCCGAACGTTTGGTGCTAGATATTGAAGACGTTGAGCTCAATGTGATACTAAAAACGCTGTCTGACCGCATTTTGTCTAGCGACCCCTACATTAAACAAATCCGTGTGGCCAAATTTAAACCCAACGTGCTGCGCATTGTGATTGATTTAAAATCAGAAGTGAATCCCAACGTATTTGTACTGCCACCAGCAGGGGATTACAAACATAGGTTAGTGGTCGATATTTATCCCATCAAAGACCCGATTGCCGCCATGTTAGAAAAACGCACTGGCGACGTCAGTGCACAAGTCAGCCAGCCTAAACCCACGGTAGAACCGCTGCCGCCCGAGCTTGCGCAAGCTGAAGCACCAGAACAAATCGAACCGCTGCCAGAAGTAGTGCCGACTGAACCTGCCATTGAAGTAGCTAAGCCTACTGAGGCTACAACTGAGGCCAAGCCTAGCGACGAGCCCGCAGAACAAGACGCTAGCAAACATAGCCAAGATGAGCCTAAGCCTAAAAAAATAGGGCGCATGATTACCATCGCCATCGATGCCGGGCATGGTGGCGAAGACCCGGGGGCTAAGGGCGCGAATGGCTCATATGAAAAAGAAATCACCTTGACCATTGCCAAAAAACTCAAACAGAAAATTGACGCAGAAGACAATATGCGCGCGGTACTCACGCGTGATGGTGATTACTTTATTCCTTTGCAAGGCCGCGTGATTAAGGCGCGCAAGCTTAAGGCGGATTTATTTGTGTCTATCCATGCCGATTCATTTACTAACCCTGCTGCCAGAGGCTCTTCGGTATTTGCACTGTCCGAACGCGGTGCCACCAGTGCCAGCGCACGTTATTTGGCGAAAAAGGAAAATGAATCGGATTTGATCGGGGGCGTCAGTTTGGGCGGTAAAGATCCAGAGTTGGCAAAAACACTATTAGACTTATCACAGGCAGCCACCATTAACGACAGCATTAAGCTAGGCAAAGCGGTGCTGGCGAAAATGGGTGAAATTAATAAGCTACATAAAAACCATGTTGAGCAGGCTGCGTTTGCTGTGCTCAAATCACCCGATATTCCGTCTATTTTAGTCGAGACCGCGTTTATCAGTAACCCCGAAGAAGAGCGCAAACTCAATGATGCGGCGTATCAAGATAAGTTGGTGAATTCAATTTTGTCAGGTGTCAAAAAATACTTTGCCAGCAACCCAGCTTTAGTCAATCGCGTGGCCACCAAAGACTAATGTTTACACCTTATCTTATTCTTCCCTGCAGTTTCTAGAAAAGCTGGCACAGTATTAGCTGTAAGTATCATCAGGTAGGTGGTGGTAGAGTTCGAGTAACCCTGTATGCTTATTCAAATTGATAGTTTTCAATAAGTTATCCAATCTCTTCAATCATAGCTAATATACGTGTGTATATTAATGCCTGCTTTCGGTGCATATAAAGGCAGTTGATGCACCAAAATAATGTAGCAGTTTAACGAGGTTAGAAACACAGCATGATGAATTCATTACAATTTACCCGCCATGGCGATAAAGAAAATTCGGCATTTTTTGAAGAGTATTTACAGCGCTTATTAGAAGAGCGCGATCAGTTAGGCTTAACTGAGATGATTCATGAGATTGATGCACTCATGATTACGGTGGACCCTGACCATTCCATTCAATACATTGCTGAGCTTTGCTTGATGACGTCCTACCATTATTTGGTAACGCTAGAGAGTGAATCGCACTGGACGCATATTTTGCGCATCGATTTAAACTCGCCCGATTTACTGTTGCGCGAAGTGAAAGACCCCAACTTTAGAGGTATTTTTCGCTCACTGAATGAAATTTATCCAGTCGGTTCAAAAAAACCAAATAGCCGCTACATGGGTGAAATCATACGCGTGACTAATTTGCACGAAGTGGAAAAAATCCAGCAAGCGCGTGAGTTCCGCTTCTTTTCGCAAGATGATGTGCGCAAATTAGAACTGCCGGGCAATGTCACGATTAGTAAGCCCTCGCCGTATACGCATAATATTGTCGGCTATTTAGAGCGCCATCCCAACGATTTACGCGTGTATGCCTTAGGCATGAGCGCGATTCGTAACGACGTGCAAACGGCTTATGTCAATGCCAAAAACTTACAAGCCAAATTGCATATTGATGATTTATTGATGCCGTTTGACCACTTGGCAACGCGCGTCTATAGCCAAAACCGTGAAGTTGCGATTTTAGAATATTTGTCATGGACCAGTTATTATTTCTGGGGCGCTTATAATATTTGGGATCAGAACTCCTCCACCAATGTCACCAAAAGCGTGCATGGTTATCCGGAAAGTCGCAGCCCAGCCAAAGTATTCACTGCCAATAACACGCCATATTTTGTGAATCACTTAGAAAAACTCCCTTCGCCTACGGAGACCTTTGTGCGCAACTATGGCCCGCGTTTGCATCACATGGCCATTTCCGTCAAAGACGGTATGCGCGACGGATTAGAAAATATTGAGTTTGTGGTGAACGCCATTGCCGCCAACGGCCAAGGCTTTTTGCTGGATGTGATAGGCTCTAAAGAAGAAGGCTTGAAACAAATCTTCTCTAATGCCTCAGAACACTCTTCGTTGATTATTGAGTATGTACAACGCTTTGGGGATTTTAATGGCTTTTTTACCAAAGACAATGTGGCCAAACTCACCGAAGCCGCTGGTCAAGAAGAGGGCGTACTTGCCATGCAACATGCACCAAAAACGTGAAAAATTGAGTTGGCATATTAATCGCTTAATCAACACTGAAGTTAATGTAAATACATAGAATAATTATATGAAAATATCCGCCATCGAATATGCAGCCATTCAAACTTATGATGAACTGCTCAACAATCAACTGATTCCCAGAAGCGCTGCTAAACCTTTACTGGATTACTTGAGTGCGATTGATGAAGATGAGTTGTCCGTGCGGCGGCAAGCAGCAGAAGCGACGATTATGGCCATGGGCATTACCTTTACCGTGTATTCGGATGCCGGCAATATTGACCGCGCATGGCCGTTGGATGTGGTGCCCAGAGTGATGACGCGTAAAGAATGGGACCCTATACAAATTGGTTTGAAGCAGCGATTAACTGCGCTCAATATGTTTATTAATGATATTTATAATAAACAACAGATTATTAAAGATGGCGTATTCCCGAATAAGGTGCTCAAAGACTCGGTCAATTTTAGGCCGCAGTGTGTGGGAATGACGCCTCGCTTTGGTGCGTGGGCGCATATATGTGGCACTGATCTGGTTCGTGATGGCGATGGCACGGTGTATGTGTTGGAAGACAATTTGCGCGTACCGTCTGGCGTCTCTTACATGCTAGAAAACCGCCAAATTATGAAGCGTATTTTTCCGGAGTTGTTCCGCACTACCAATATTATGCCGGTGGATGATTACACCACCCAGTTGTATAACATGCTGGCCGCTTTATCCCCACGTCCGGGTGATCAACCTGTGATTGTCGTACTCACGCCAGGGATTTATAACTCAGCTTATTTTGAGCACAGCTACCTAGCGCAGCAAATGGGCGCGCACTTGGTAGAAGGTTCTGATTTGGTGGTAGATGAAAACGACATTGTCTATATCAAAAACATTGAAGGCTTGGAGCGCGTTGATGTGATTTATCGTCGTATAGACGATGACTTTATTGACCCTGAAGTATTTAACCCAGAATCTGCCTTGGGTGTGCGTGGTTTGATGCGCGCATGGCGCAAAGGCAATGTGGCCATTGCCAATGCACCCGGCGCGGGCGTGGCTGATGACAAAGTGGTGTATACCTTTGTGCCACAAATTATTAAATACTATTTAGACCAAGACGCCATTTTGCCTAATGTGCCTAGTTACTTGTGTATGTATGAAGACCAGCGTGACCATGTCATTAAAAATTTAGATAAATTGGTGGTCAAGCCAGCCAATGAATCGGGCGGTTACGGCATGATTATTGGCCCACGCGCAAGCCAAGCGGAGCGCGACGATTTTGCAAAACTGATATTGAGCAATCCACGTAACTATATGGCACAACCCACGCTGAACTTATCAACGGCACCGGCCATTGTCAATGGCACATTGGTGCCACGCCATCTCGATTTACGACCTTTTGTACTGCAATCTAAGGACATGTACGTCACCATGGGCGGCTTGACGCGTGTCGCCATGCGCCAAGGCTCGTTGGTGGTGAACTCATCGCAAGGTGGTGGCAGCAAAGACACTTGGATTGTAGAGGAGGGCTTTTAATATGTTGGCACGTGATGCAGAAAACCTCTATTGGATGGCGCGTTATCTTGGTCGCGCAGAAAATACTGCCCGTTTAATTTTAAGTACCACCGATATTTTATTGGATTTGCCTAATGGTGCCTCGTTAGGCTGGGGCTCGTTGTTACAGATTGCCGGCCTAGACCGTATGTACAAAAAGCATTACCCAGACGCCAAAGAAAGTGATGTGATGCACTTTTTGATTGCGGACGAACGTAATCCTAGTGCTATTTTGTCATCGGTGAAATACGCCAGAGAAAACACCCGCACCTTGCGTGAGTTGTTACCAGAAGAGTTGTGGGAGCGCATTAACGGCTTATACCTGTATATCATCAATAATCTTGAGCTGGCTGCACGTGATCGCCGCAATAAGTATTTGTTTTTACAGAGTGTGATTAATCAACGCCATTCCATCGTCGGCATGATTGCCAGCAGCATGGAGCATGATTTAGCCTATCATTTTATTCAAATTGGCACCTATGTAGAACGTGCCGACATGACTTCACGTATTTTGGATATCAATTACGCCATTACCTTGCCTGCTGGGGCTGACCCACATGAGGTGACCAGACAAACTTTATGGGTAGGTATTTTAAAAGCGTTGTCTGCATTTTTGGCTTACCGTCGCTTGCAAAATGTCAATGTCAATATGATAGGCGTGGCCGATTTCCTGTTTCACGAAAGCCGTTTTCCGCGCAGTGTCATTCATTGCCTAAACGAGATTGAAGCTACCATGCATCATTTGCCGCATCGCGAAGCTAGCATGGGGGCGGTGAAGGCGGCACAGCTGCATATTTTAAGTAAAGAAACGCAAGGTATGGACATTGAACGTCTGCACGAAATCATTGATATTGCGCAACAACATCTGGGCAATATCCATCTGGCTTTAGCCAAAGACTATTTTGGCTATATTGAGACGGAAGAAACAGCCCAGCAACAGTCTTAAACTGCCATGACTTATTGTTTATCTATCCATTGTCATGATGGCTTAGTCTTGTGTGCAGATTCACGCACGCAGGTGGGCTTTGACCAGTTGGCGCAATACTCCAAAATGCATCGGTTTGTCTGGCCGGGTAATCGATTCATTACTATTTTGTCGGCTGGCCACTTGGCGGTTACACAAGCGGTGATTAGCCGTATCCAGCATGATTTGCAACACAACACCGCACGTACCTTATTGAATGTTAGATGTCTGCATGAGATTGCGGAATACATTGCCGTGATTAGTGCAGAAACGCAGAAAAGTATGCATAGGCGCGATGTGCAGCGTAAAGTGTTTGAGGCGACCTTTATTGTGGCGGGTCAAATTGGACTTGCGGCCATGGAAACGCTGTTGATTTATCCGCAAGGTAACTTTATCTCGCAGTCTGATTATTAGCCATTTTTGCAAATTGGCGAGACTAAATATGGCAAACCCATCCTAGACCGCGTGATTAAAGCTGAGATGCCGCTAGAGGTAGCAGCGCGCTGTGCTTTGGTGTCGATGAACTCCACCATGCGCAGTAATAAAACGGTAGGGCCGCCCATAGAGTTGCTGATTTATCGAAAAAACGACCTCAAGATTAGTATTTATATGTCGTTAACTCATACAGACCCTCTGGCCAGCCAGTTAGCCGATGCCTGGCACAGAGGTTTGACCCAGACTTTAGAGCAATTACCAAAGTTTCCCTGGGAGATTTAACCAAGCTAAAAGCTTACTCTGTGTTGCTTAAACTTGACTATTGCGTGAGTCCATGCGGTTAAGTTTGTGCAGATGTTATGGCTATCGACCATGCGCCGCACAATTTTAAAGATTTACGCCACTATCGATTTATATTAATATGCAAGGGTCGCTAGAAGTCAATGTCTAGTGTGTTCATCACCATTTATTAAAGCGAATTTTCATGACCTACTGTCTTGCGATCAATACCAATCAAGGTCTGGTGCTGTGTTCTGATTCACGCACCAATGCTGGCTTTGACAATGTGTCTAGTTATAACAAGATGCATACATTTTCTTGGGAAAACAATCGCTTTTTTACCTTAATGTCATCGGGTAATTTAGCGACGACGCAACTGGTACTGAAGAAGATACGCACGGATATTGCCAACAACAACACGCCCAGCCTGCTTAATGTCAACAGCATGCAAGAAGCAGCCGATTATGTGGCTGAAATCAGTACAAATCTGCAAAACCTGCATGTGGTCAGAGATTCTGGCAGCACCAATTTTGAAGCTACCTTTATTATTGCCGGGCAAATTGCGTTGCAAAAACCAGAAACTTTGCTGATATACCCACAAGGCAACTATATTTACGAGTCAGATGAGCATCCTTACTTACAGATAGGTGAGATTAAATACGGCAAGCCCATTTTAGACCGTGTGATTAATCGCGATACGTTTTTAGAGCGTGCTGCGCGCTGTGCCTTGGTGTCAATGAACTCCACCATACGTAGTAATTTGACGGTAGGGCCACCGATAGATTTGCTAATTTACGAAAAAGACAGCCTCAATGCTGGGCGTAAATTGCATTTTACTGAAGATGACCCCTTTGCTAAAAGCATCTCTGAGGCTTGGAATGCAGGCTTAATCCATGCACTACAATCGCTGCCGCGCTTTGAATGGGAAGATCAAGTGTACAACAACCAAAGCCAGCAGCAAGTGCTGTAGCTTTTGAATTTTTTAACTAAAAACCCCAGCGCATAGAAATGCGCTGGGGTTTTTGTTACTAAGCCGGTTGCCACCTTAAGTCTAAGGTAAACGGGAATCTTGGATTGCTCGCTTCTTCTTTGATGTCCACTTTGCTTGGAGTGTGGCCATGATCCCAAAATCTGGCAAACCGTCTGGCTTCCGCTTCATTGGCGTTGACCGGAAAGCTGTCGTAGTTTCTGCCACCGGGGTGTGACACATGATAGGTACAGCCACCTATCGAACGGTTGCTCCAAGTGTCGACCAAATCAAACACTAACGGCGCTTGCACTTTAATGGTCGGATGTAACGCTGACCAAGGACTCCAAGCTCTGAAACGCACCCCCGCCACAAACTCACCAGCGGTGCCGGTCGGTTGTAACGGCAATGCTCGGCCATTACAGGTGACAATATGCCGACCACTGGTCAGGCCACGCACGCGCAACTGCATACGCTCGACCGAAGAATCGACATAGCGCGCAGTGCTACCACCACTCATTTCTTCGCCCAAGACATTCCACGGCTCTATGGCTTGGCGTAGCTCTAGCTCCACACCGTGGTAAGCCACCGTGCCGTAACGCGGAAAACGGAATTCAACAAACGGATTAAACCAGTGCTTTTCAAATTTATAGCCGTAAGCACGCAAATCGTCCACCACATCGGCCATGTCTTGCGCGACAAAGTGCGGCAACATCCAACGGTCATGCAGCTCTGTGCCCCAATGGATGAGTTTGCCGGTGTAAGGTTGGTGCCAAAACCTTGCTACCAGCGCGCGTAACAACAAGCTTTGTAATAAGCTCATGCGTGCATGTGGTGGCATTTCAAATGCCCTAAACTCCACCAAACCCAAGCGCCCAGTCGGGCCGTCAGGTGAATATAATTTATCAATCGAGAATTCAGCTCTATGCGTATTGCCGGTTAAGTCCACCAGTAAGTTGCGTAATAATCTGTCTACCAGCCACGGCCGTTCACTCTCTTCGGTATCTGGCAACACCTGTTCCATTTGCTGAAATGCAATCGCTAGCTCATATAAATTGTCATCACGTGCTTCATCCACACGCGGTGCTTGGCTGGTTGGGCCAATAAAGGTACCAGAGAATAAATAAGACAGTGCCGGATGGTTTTGCCAATAGGTAATCAGGCTTTTTAACACATCTGGCCGACGCAGCATCGGGCTATCTTCAGCCGTCGCACCGCCCAATGTAGCGTGGTTACCACCGCCAGTACCAGTATGGCGGCCATCTAACATAAATTTTTCGGTGCCTAGTCGGGTTAAGCGCGCTTCTTCATATAGCACATTGACTTTGCTGACCAAGTCTTTCCAAGAGCTAGAAGGGTGAATGTTGACTTCAATCACACCAGGGTCTGGCGTTACACTGAGCACTTGAATGCGGGCGTCCCTTGGTGGCGGATAGCCTTCTAGCCATAGCTTTAGACCAAACGCCGCCGCTGTATTTTCTACCGCCGTCACCAATGCTAAATAATCTTGTAAGCGCGTGACAGGGGGCATAAATACATACAGGCGACCCGACCGCACTTGTACACATAGTGCAGTGAGTACCACTTCTCGTGGTAAGGGTTTGGCGGCTTTATGCTTAATTTTAACGCTGATATTGGCGTCCTCAGCTAGCGCATCTTTGCTGGCAAATGGGTCTACCGCAAAATCAGGTTCGATGTCTTCTGGTAACACACTAGGCAATGACGCCAAGGGCAAACGTAAACCGATAGGCGAATCACCACTGAGCAAATATAAATGCTCACGTTTTAGTGGCCATTTACTGGTGAGCCAAACGGTCGCTTTTTTGTCTTCAACTGGTTTAATCGGCAGCACATAGCCAACCACCGCACCTAGGCCAGCCTCTAGCAAGCGCGCCAGCCTGCGACGTTCTTCACTGTCTTTTAAACTGGCGGTCAATGGGTCGGTATTGTCTGGCAGAGTTTGCTCTAGCGTGACTTGTTGCATCACGTCTTCATAGGCCGGTATCAAGCAGGCTAGTGGAAAATTCAGTTCGCTAATTAAACGCTGGGCAAATAATTCAGCCTCCTTGGCAGTGTAGCCATCTGGCACATGTTCGTTCGAAAACAAACTGGCATCATGCCAAATCGGTTTGCCATCGACACGCCAGAACATACTAATGGCCCAACGTGGGAGCGGCTCGCCCGGGTACCATTTACCTTGACCATAATGCAACATGCCGCCTTGCGCAAAGTGTTGTTTTAAGCGTAAAGCCAAATCTCCTGCCAAGGCACGTTTGTGCTCGCCATGTGCTAAGGTATTCCACTCTGGGCCGTCCATATCATCAATCGACACAAAGGTAGGCTCGCCACCTTGCGTTAAGCGCACATCCAACTTTTTAAGGTCGGCATCGACTTTATTGCCTAGCTTGTCAATCTTGCGCCAATCTTCTTCACTATACGGCTTGGTCACGCGCGGATCTTCGTGGATGCGGGTGATGGTCATTTCATGCTGAAACGTCACTTCGGCCACATCGGTAAAGCCAGTGACTGGCGCAGCCGAGGAGGGCACGGCCGTGCACGCCAAGGGGATGTGACCTTCGCCTGTCAGTAAACCCGAGGTGGGGTCCATGCCTATCCAGCCGGCACCGGGGATGTACACTTCAGCCCATGCATGTAAGTCAGTAAAGTCTACTGTGGTACCACTTGGACCATCTAAAGCTTTAATATCGGCGGTGAGTTGAATCAGATAACCCGACACAAAACGTGCGGCCAAACCCATATTACGGAGAATTTGCACTAGTAACCAAGCAGTATCGCGGCAAGAGCCACTACGTTTACTTAAAGTTTCTTCTGGCGTTTGTACACCGGGTTCCATGCGTAACAAGTAGCTAATATCACCTTGCAAGCGCTGGTTAATGCCTACCAAAAAGTTGGCAATACTCATTGGACTGCTGAGCATGTCTAACTTGGCTTTTGCCACCCAATCCAATAAGGCCTGACAAGCAGCATCTGGTTTTAAATAAGCACTTAATTCGTATTGCAATTGCTCTGTATAGGCAAACGGATAATGCTCTGCATATTTTTCCACAAAGAAATCAAACGGGTTAATGACAGTCATGTCTGCCACTAAATCGACCGTAAATTCTAGCGCGTGCACCTTTTCGGGGAATACAAAGCGAGCAATGTAGTTACCATAAGGATCTTGCTGCCAGTTAATAAAGTGTTTTTCGGGGTTGACCGACAAGGAATACGCCATAATCGGTGTACGCGCATGTGCTGCGGGTTTAAGTCTAACTTCATGTGGTGAAAGGCTTACAAGCCGATCAAAGTGATAACTGGTTTTATGGTGCAGTGCTACGCGTATGGCCATCTTCTACCTTTTGTAAACTTGCTCATTATTATTGTCTGTACAGATATTAGCAGGATACATGCCAAACACATGTGAGGTGTAGTTAACTTATTTTTAGCGCCGGCTGGTGTAATCCAGTTCGCGGCTGGTTTGCATATAGCCACTTTGAATGAGTAAGGCACGTTCTATATAGCGGCTTACGCTGCTGCGTAGTGCGTCGATCTGTGCCGCATCGACAAAAATTTGTGGGAATTTAAAGCTTAACCAAGCGTATAAGCTAATACGTTGCGTTAATTGCTCGGCTTGTTCTAAATACTGTGGCTGGCTGCCGGATAGCCAAGCAGGTGCTGCTGGCAAATAGCGCACGCTATTTTCATAAACGCTTTGCAAGCACATCAAAAAGTAATCTTTTTCGATATTCACTTGTAGCGATAATGGTGCATTGATAAACACGCACTTGTCTTGAAGCGCCAAGTGTGGTGCATGGGCATCTACCAATAAGGCCTGTGCATATTGTGTGGTCATGCTAGGCAGCGTAAACAAGCCATCATTAAGCTGGGTATAGCTTGTAATGTAGTCTAAACACTCAGCAATTTTATGTGTATTTAATTGTCTTGCCGTATTTTCTAGCTGGCTAAAATTTAGACTGATCGGCAGCTTTTGTAAATCAGAGGTATCGTCAGTGCTGAGCATATGTTCCAAGTGCAGTTGCTCGTCCTGTTCTAAGACATTGACATAACCCGTTGGGTAAATGCCATAACGCCCTGCACGACCAGCGATTTGGCGCATTTCGGTGGCATTCAGTGGGCGGCTGGCGCTGCCATCAAACTTGTGAATATTGGCAAAAATCACGCGGCGTATGGGCAGGTTTAAGCCCATACCAATCGCATCCGTCGCCACTAAAATATTGGCTTGCCCGCTGTTAAAACGTTCAGATTCCGTTCTGCGTACTTCTGGCGCCAGTGCGCCATAAATAGTGGCCACGCTAAAGCCCCATTGCCGAAAGCGCGCCGACAAGGTCAGCACATCCTTACGGCTGAAGGCGATCACGGCATCACCCGCACGTAATTGCTGTTTTAACTTGGGTTTGCTGTAACGTTTGCCGCACAGCGCAATGGGTTCGATGACTAATGGCGTCATGCGTGCTAGTTGGGTGATTTGGTAACGTTCATTTAAATGCTCAATCACACTTACACAAGCTTTGGTTACAGCATTAGAACCGCAGATAAATACCTGCCATGCCGGCGCACCCATTAAGGCGGCAGTCCAAGCGCTACCACGCTCGGGGTCTAGTAGCATTTGTATCTCATCAATAATCGCCACTTCCACCACTTGCTTGGGATTCATCATCTCGATGGTGGAGGCGGTATGCATAGCGCCGGGAATGATAGTGCGTTCTTCACCGGTGATTAGGTTGCAGGGAATGCCAGCCGCCATTAGTTTGTCGCGAATTTCCATCGCCAGCAGCCTTAATGGCGCCAAGTAGATGCCAGAGCTGGCCTGCATCAACACATTCAGCGCATGATGGGTTTTGCCAGAGTTGGTGGGGCCCACATAAAAATGATGATGACGCGCTAAATTGCGCGCTTTGCTAAAGCTTTGGCAATAGTCTTCACTGTTTAAATGAGGGATTGCTTGCGTCATACACCATACATGTACCCAAAATAAGCAGCATAGCAAAACAATGTACGCCCTCACAGTGATTTATGCTTCACTCGGCTAGCTATTGAATAGGAGCGCCTTGCGCATTTTTCATTGCCATCATCCGGCAAAAGTCGTCAGCCTTGGCAGCAAAAGCGGGTAAAATACGGCGTATGCGTATTCAATTATTACCCGACCAACTAATTAGCCAAATTGCTGCTGGGGAGGTCGTAGAGCGTCCAGCATCTGCCCTTAAAGAGCTGCTGGAAAATAGCCTAGATGCAGGCAGCAACGACATACAAGTTTCACTATTGCAAGGCGGCATTAAGCAATTACGTGTGGCGGACAATGGCAAAGGGGTCGCCAAAGAGGATTTGCAATTGGCTTTAACGCGCCATGCCACCAGCAAAATTGCCAGTTTGGAAGATTTAGAAGCGGTGGCTAGTTTAGGTTTTCGCGGTGAGGCCTTGGCCAGTATAGCCTCGGTATCTCGCACGCAATTGGTGAGTAAATTCAACGATGAAAAACATGCGTGGCGTATTGCCTCCACTGGTAGTGAAGTCAGCGACATTGAACCCGCTGCATTGGATGGCGGCACCATTGTTGAAGTCAACGACCTGTATTTTAATACGCCCGCACGGCGTAAGTTTTTAAAAACCGAGGCCACCGAATATGGCCATTGTGCTGAAGCGCTGACGCGTGTTGCGCTATCACGGCCAGATGTCAGCTTTTTGCTGCAACACAATGGCAAAGCGGTCATGCGCTTAGCCAAAAGTGTTGCTGCAACACGCTTTGCTGAAGTTCTGGGCGATGAGTTTGCTGCGGAATCGTTTGCGGTAGAGGAAGCCTCAGCTGGTTTGCGGTTTTGGGGCATGGCAGCTAAGCCGACTTTTTCGCGTAACGCGCGCGACACGCAATATGTTTATGTCAACGGCCGTTTTGTGCGCGATAAACTCATCAGCCATGCCATTCGCCAAGCGTACCAAGATGTGTTGCACCATGATAGGCATCCGGCGTTTGTATTGTTCTTAGAGCTAGACCCAGCCTTGGTGGATGTGAATGTGCACCCCGCCAAAACGGAAGTGCGCTTTAGAGACGGTCAAGCCATTCATCGCTTTATTTTCCACGCGCTGCACAAAGCATTGGCGACGCCTACTGGTCATTCTAATGCGGTGACGGCCAGCCAAGCCAGCAATAATCCTTTTGCTTCCACTGCGCAAAACACTTACCCCAGTTACCAAACGCAAATGCCATTAACGGCGCAGCAACCGAGTAATTTTTATCAAACCATGTTTGGCAGCAACCAATCTAGTGCAGCCACGCCGCAATATGCCAGCCCAGTGTGTTATGCGCCAGAGTTTGAACGTGCGGACGACTTAACCAATCAACCTGTTGCAGACGAATATCCGCTTGGGTTTGCTCTTGCGCAGCTACATGGTGTGTATGTGTTGGCACAAAATAAGTCAGGCTTGGTGATGATAGACATGCATGCGGCGCATGAGCGCATTATGTATGAGCGCTTAAAAAATGCCTTAGACAGCGATAAAGTGCAAATGCAGCCGCTGCTGATCCCGGTGAGTTTTAATGCCGATAAACTGGAAGTAGCGACTGTGCAAGAAACGCTGAGCACAGGGCAGGGCGCACTGGCACAATTAGGTTTTGACTTGGCGGTGCTGTCGCCGAATACCTTAGCCGTGCGTGCTGTGCCGGTGATGTTGCAGCATGCCGATGCCGTGCAGCTTGCCCGCGATGTGCTGCGCGATTTGCGTGAGTTTGGTGCTAGCCGCGCGCTCACCGAGCGCCGTAATGAAATGCTCGGTACCATGGCTTGCCATGCCGCGGTGCGCGCCAATCGTAACCTGACTATTCCAGAAATGAACGCCTTGTTGCGCGATATGGAAGCCACCGAGCGTTCTGGTCAGTGCAACCATGGTCGGCCCACTTGGTTTCAAGTGACCATGCAAGACATAGACCATATGTTTATGCGCGGAAAATAGCGTCTAATATTTTGACTAGTATTTTGATAGGTAGAGCAAATTAAGGAGCAATATCATGACTGATTTAACCGACACCCCGAATACGCAAGATAAAGTCTATAGCGAAGCAGAAGTGAATACTAAACTCGCCGCCGTGTTGCCGCATTGGCACTTAGAAGATGGCTGGATACGCCGTAAATTCAAAACCAGTGGCTGGAAAGGCACGCTGATGGTGGTGAATACGGTAGGTCACTTGGCGGAAGCGGCTTGGCATCATCCAGACCTCACCGTTTCCTACGCGTTTGTGATTGTGAAATTGTGCACACATAGCGCCAAAGGCATTACCGATAAAGACTTTGAACTGGCGCAAAAGATAGAAGAAGTGATTCAATGGCAACCTAAATTGACGCAGGGCAGTGCGTTGGAAGGCACGCCAAACGAAGACCCGCGCTTTAAATATATTAAATACGATTAGTGTGATGCAGCTAGTTTTGTAGAAGGTTTTGATGGCTAATGTTTTGATTTTTTTAAGTATGCAGTGCAAT
>DASWSZ010000206.1:0-1951 GCA_036402395.1 Methylophilus sp. | reverse complement strand
AGGCCAAAAAATCATCGGCATGACCATCGCCAAGGGCCTCAAAAAAAATGGTAACCAATACGATGGTGGCGAAATATTAGATCCGGAAAACGGCAAACTTTACAAGTGTAAAATGAAGCTGGACGACACTGGTAATCAGCTGGAAGTGCGCGGTTATATTGGCTTTTCATTGTTAGGCCGTTCACAAACGTGGACGCGCGTTGAGTAAGGCATTCACCACTTTTTAATCAAAAGGAATCATCGTGCTGATCTGGTTTGTCATCGCTTATTTAATGGTGTCTATTGGTATCGGCTTAGTGGCTGCTACCCGCGTACATAACACTAAAGATTACGCGGTGGCTGGTCGCCATTTGCCATTGCCAGTGGTGATGGCCACCGTGTTTGCCACGTGGTTTGGCGCAGAGGCGGTATTTGGCGTCTCGGCCACTTTTGTGCAAGAAGGTCTGAATGGCGTGGCAGCAGATCCATTTGGCTCTAGCATGTGCTTAATTATTGCTGGCTTTTTCTTCTCCACCCAACTGTATAAACTCAACATCATCACGCTAGGCGATTTTTATCGTATGCGCTACAACCGCACGGTAGAAGTGCTCACCACCATTGCCATCGTCATATCCTACTTAGGCTGGGTGGCTGCGCAAATCAAGGCGCTGGGACTGATTTTTAATATGATTACCAATGGCGCAGTGAGTGAAGAAGCCGGCATGATATTAGGCACAGCTATTGTCCTCACCTATACCACTTTGGGCGGCATGCTGTCAGTCGCCATCTTAGACTTTGTGCAGATGATCGTCGTCATCGGTGGCTTGCTGTATATCGGTAGCATCGTGTCTGGCATGACCGGCGGCGTAGCGCCAGTCATCGAGCACGCCAAAGCGGCTGGCAAATTAGATTTCTTCCCTAAAGGCAGCGACATTTGGGTATGGATTACCTTTTTAGGTGGCTGGATGACAATGATGTTAGGCTCCATCCCGCAGCAGGACGTATTTCAGCGCATCACCTCTGCCAAAAGCGCCAAGATTGCGCTATGGGGCTCCATACTGGGTGCCAGCGTGTATTTCTGCTTTACCTTTGTGCCAATGTTCATTGCTTATTCGGCCACCCTGATAGACCCCGCGGTATTTGGCAAATTAGTCACCGAAGATTCACAACGCGTATTACCGACATTGGTGCTGACGCACACGCCCTTACTGGCGCAAGCGATTTTCTTTGGTGCGGTGTTGTCTGCCATTATGAGTTGCTCCTCCGCCACCCTGCTCGCGCCGTCAGTTAGCTTTGCTGAGAATATCGTTAAAGGCTATATGCCGCACTTATCAGACCATGGTTTCTTGCGCGTCATGCGCATTTGCTTGGTGGGTTTTGCGTTATGCGTATTGCTGTACGCGCTGAATTCAGAAAACTCCATTTTTGGTATGGTGGAATCCGCCTATAAAATTACTTTAGCGGGTGCGTTTATCCCACTGGTATTTGGTGCATTTTGGAAGCGCTCCACCAGCCAAGGTGCGCTGGCTGCTATTATTGGCGGCATCGGCAGCTGGGTATTGATAGAAATTTTAGTCGGCGAAGAAAGCTTAGTACCGCCGCAACTCATAGGCTTAGGTGTGAGTGCAATCGGCATGATTGCTGGCTCATTATTACCGCAAAAAATTGGCGGCGACCCGCAAAAGCCAGCGGGTTACTTACATGAACATGCGGCAAGACCGCATCAGCATTAAAACAACTGCATGCGTTTTTTTCATAATTGCATTTCATGCATCACGCTTATCACATAACACTCACTTTAAAGACAAGGTTGCGCTAATAACGTGACCGGATATACAGCAGTTAACCATCGAAGTGACGCCTATTACTAGCTTTCCACCTATCGCCACCCCTACAGCACAAGTACTGATCTTGGGCAGCATGCCGGGCGCGCTTTCGCTTCAAGCCCATCAATACTACGCGCATCCGCGTA
>DASWSZ010000205.1:0-3438 GCA_036402395.1 Methylophilus sp. | reverse complement strand
AGAAACCTGCGTAGTTTACGGTATGCCTAGAGAGGCCGTGGTGCAGGGCGGCGTGCATGAAGTGGCCGCCTTGTTAGATTTACCTAAAATGGTACTGAAATATCTGACCGAGAACAGTACACGCTCGCTACGCGTATAGTAAAGCCTAAGTCAAATAAGCAAATAGCACTGGTTTTGTTTGGTTTTTTAAGCTTAAGCTTTGGCGATTTTCGCCGATAATTGAATTAAGTCCCGCATCTGATTAAGTGATCAGGTGTGGCAACTAGACAAGCATTTTAATGATGAAAACGGTTACGGAGTACACATGGCAAATCCTAATATGAAATTTTTGGTGGTGGATGACTTTTCTACCATGCGTAGAATTGTGCGCAACCTGTTAAAAGAGCTTGGTTATAGCAATGTAGACGAAGCGGAAGACGGCGCGATAGGCCTGAGTAAACTCAAAGGTGGCGGCTTTGATTTTGTAGTATCGGATTGGAATATGCCGAATATGGATGGCTTGACCATGCTGCAGAATATACGCGCCGACCCGGAGCTTAAACATTTGCCCGTCTTAATGGTGACGGCAGAAGCCAAAAAAGAAAATATTATTGCCGCCGCTGGCGCGGGCGCCAACGGCTATGTGGTTAAGCCTTTTACAGCGGCCACTTTAGATGAAAAATTATCAAAAATATTTGAGAAACTAGAGAAAGCCGGGGCTTAATCATGAAGAATCAAGCTGCGCAAACCGAAGCGCCCTTGCATGCCGAAGTCATGCCGCATATTCCGCCACACGATGAGATGTTAAGCCGTATAGGCCATGTCACACGCGCCTTACATGACAATTTAAGCGGGTTGGGCTTTGATAAAATGCTTGAACAAGTGGCGTCAGAAATCCCCGATGCCAGAGACCGCCTGAATTATGTGGCACGTATGACCGAGCAAGCCGCTGAGCGTGTGCTCAATGCCACCGATGAAGCGACCCCTTTGCAGACCGAAATGGCGACAAGCGCAGCAGCGCTAGAAAAACGCTGGACAGAAATTATGGACAGGCCATCCCTCAAGACCGAATATAACGCGCAGGTGCAAGAAACGCTGGCGTTTTTAAAGATGACCGATAAAAATACCGCAGCTACCAAAGCCTTGCTGATGGACATTATGATGGCGCAGGACTTCCAAGATTTAACTGGTCAAGTCATCAAAAAAATCACCACGCTGGCGCAAGATTTAGAAAAACAATTGGTACAGGTACTGGTCGATTTTTCACCACCGGTACATAAAAAAGAAGATGACTCCCTAATGAATGGCCCACAAGTGAACCCGACCAACAAAGTGGATGTGGTATCGAATCAAGAGCAAGTAGATGATTTATTGGATAGTTTAGGCTTTTAAACTTAGCTTCTAAAACAGGATTTTTAAAAACTAATGCAACACAGAATAGGCTTTTCAACAAAGCCTATTTTTGCCCTAGCGATTAATAGCCCGCTCTGACCACTGGTGGTAGATTCGCCAACTCTTCATCGCTGTACAAGCGGCCGCGTGTAATAAATGCCATGCCAGAGCCACAATCCAGTGAAAATGAGCCGCTAGAGCCTGGCACGGCGTCTAAAATAGTGTGCATATTTTCGGCAAACGAAAAATGGCTGTCACTCATATAGTAAATGGCGCCCGCTGTTAACTCGCCCAGTACTACATCCATGGCGCTAGGCTTGATTTCATGGGCTGGCATACAGAGTGGACCGCTGCCTTCACAACAACCTCCAGATTGTAGGAACACAATAGGACCATGCTCTGCTGTGAGTTTTTCTATCAGGGCTTGCGCAGTGGGGGTGGCTGAGACACGTGCTGACATGTTAAATTCTCCAAAAAACGCTGGCTAAAAGTGACGGCCAAGCATTGTACAAATATGGTAATAGCCAAAAACGTTGACCAAATCAAAAGACCAAAAATAATGGTCACCATCAATAGTCACAACCAAAAAAAGGGACGATTAGCATCGCCCCTTTATTTTACTCAGTACACGCAGCTCAAGCTAAATAAATTAGAAGAAACCTAATTTATTTGGGTTGTAGCTCACTAACAAGTTTTTGGTTTGTTGGTAGTGATCTAACATCATTTTATGATTTTCACGACCAATGCCAGACTCTTTATAACCACCAAACGCGGCATGCGCAGGGTAAGCGTGGTAGCAGTTAGTCCATACGCGGCCTGCTTTAATGCCACGACCCATACGGTAAGCGGTGGTGCCATTGCGTGACCACACGCCAGCGCCTAAACCAAAGATGGTGTCATTGGCAATGGCCAAGGCATCGGCTTCGTCTTTAAAGGTGGTGACAGCTAACACTGGGCCAAAAATTTCTTCTTGGAACACGCGCATTTTGTTATGACCTTTGAGCAAGGTTGGTTTGACATAGTAACCGTCAGCAAAGTCACCTTTCATCAGGTTACGCTCACCGCCGATGAGCACTTCTGCACCTTCTTGTTTGCCAATATCAATATACGACATGATTTTGTTGAGTTGGTCTAGTGAGGCTTGTGCACCCAGCATAGTGTTAGGGTCTAACGGGTTGCCTTGCACAATGGCGGCTACGCGTTGAATCACACGCTCCATAAATTTATCGTAGATAGATTCTTGAATAATGGCGCGTGATGGACAGGTACAGACTTCACCTTGGTTAAAGGCAAACAATACCAAACCTTCAATGGCTTTATCAAAGAACGCATCATCTTCATCCATAATGTCGGCGAAGAATACGTTAGGTGATTTACCGCCTAACTCAAGCGTAGCAGGAATTAAATTGCCAGCGGCTGCTTGTGCAATGACGCGACCCGTAGCGGTAGAGCCAGTAAAGCCAATTTTGGCAATACGCTTGCTGTTGGCTAGCGGTGCACCCACTTCACGGCCATAACCGTTGACGATGTTCACCACACCAGGTGGTAGTAAATCAGCAATGGTCTCCATCATAATTAAGATAGAAATCGGTGTGAATTCTGCTGGTTTCAGCACCACACAGTTACCTGCGGCAAGTGCCGGCGCCAGTTTCCAAGCCGCCATTAAAATGGGGAAGTTCCAAGGAATAATTTGACCAACCACGCCTAAAGGCTCGTGGAAGTGATACGCCACGGTGTCGTTGTCAATCTCACTAATGCCACCTTCTTGCGCGCGAATAGCGCCAGCAAAATAACGGAAATGGTCTACAGTGAGCGGGATATCCGCGTTCATGGTTTCGCGGATTGGTTTGCCGTTATCAATGGTATCGGCAGTGGCAATGAGAGCGAGGTTGGCTTCAATACGGTCGGCGATTTTAAGCAATAGATTGGCACGTTCTGTGGTGGACGTTTTACCCCATTTTTCAGCGGCGGCATGCGCAGCGTCTAATGCTAGCTCTACGTCTTCTGCCCCTGAGCGTGCTGCTTGGGTGTAAGGTTTACCAGTAATCGGCGTAATCACATCAAAAT
>DASWSZ010000204.1:0-2871 GCA_036402395.1 Methylophilus sp. | reverse complement strand
AGCCCGCTGACCAATATGCAAAAAGTACAAATTGCAGCCACCCATGTAGAAAATGCCACCAGTGAAGTGGATGGCGTCACCAAAAAAAATAGCACTATGCAAGTCACCATTAAAGAGCAACCCATTAAGCTGTCCGATTATGTATGGCGAGGCTCGCTAGGTTTTGCCGGGTTTATCGGTCAGTTTATGACGGTGATTTTTCTGGCCTACTTTTTACTCATTTCGGGCGATACCTTTAAGCGTAAGCTGGTCAAGCTAACCGGCACTACAATTACGCACAAAAAAATTACCGTCAATATTTTGCAAGACATTAATCAATCTATACAAAGCTATATGCTGATGTTGCTGATCACCAACGCCTTGGTGGCAGTGTTGATGTGGGGCTTGCTCACCATATTTGCGCTAGAAAATGCAGGTGCATGGGCAGTGGCCTCTGGCATTGCCCATTTTGTGCCTTACTTTGGCCCATTGGTGACGGCCGTTGCCATTGGTATGGCGGCCTTTATGCAATTTGATTCTGTGGTGATGGCCTTATTATTGGCAGGTGCTACCTTGATTATTGCCATGATAGTCGGCGTATTTATCACGACTTGGATGACTGGACGTATCGCTAAAATGAATTCTCCCGCCATCTTTATCTCATTGCTATTTTTTACTTGGCTATGGGGATTTTGGGGTGCGTTATTGGGCATCCCTATTGTGGTGTTGATTAAAGTGACCGCAGAGCGTATTGAATCATTGCACCCACTTGCAGAAATTTTAGGCGAGTAGTGGCCTACTTAGTTTGCGCGTTGAATGGCTTCGTTGAGCTTTAACTAAGCCAGAGATTACTCAATATCACTCATTCACATGCGGCCCCGCTTTAAATTGGCGGGTATCCGGCACTTGATTGACATGAATTAACTGGTCAGTGTTAAAGCCCAAGGCCTTGGCCTTAGCTATTAATTCTTGTTTAATCGGATAAGTCAGTTGTGGCGTGCGTGACAATATCCACAAATACTCCGTATCTGGGCCACATATCATCACATAGTTGTAATAGGGCTTGTCTAATTCCATGATATTGTAGGCGCCATAAAACGGCCCAAAGAACGACACTTTTAGTTTGCCCAAGTAAGTGCCATCAGCATGCGGCGCTTCAATAAAATAAGCTTTGCCCACCGCTTCTTTCCACGCATTTTTTTGCGGATTAAAACCACGATTAATCACCTTGATACTGCCATCTGCGTGCTTGCTATAATTCGCGGTGACTTGTTCTAAACCACGCTCAAACGAGTGGTCTAAACGCGCAATTTCATACCAAGTACCCAAGTATTGATTAGCATCGACGTGATCAACTACTTTGACTTGCTCGGGCACGCCCATGCAACTTGCCAAACACAGTATGCATAGGCTTAACATTATTTTTTTGAGATGGATTATCGTGTTCATATTAAGCTTTCTTATGGCTGTTGTTGGCGTTGTTGTTGTAGTTGCACGGCTTGCATCTTGGCTAAAAATTTGTCTAATTGCGCAGCAAACAACTGTTTATCGGCATTATTAAAACTGGCTGGACCTGAGCTTGCTAAGCCGTTGGCGCGCAGTTCTTCCATCATATTGCGCATGCTTAGCCGTTCCGCCATATTGGCGGTGGAATACAACTCGCCTCTGGGGTTAATAGCATGACCGCCTTTGGCAATCACAAGTGCAGCCAGCGGAATATCTGCAGTAATGACCAAATCCTCTGGGGCGAGTTCCTGCACAATACGATTGTCGGCAACATCAAAACCTTTAGGCACTTCTAGTATTTGAATATAGGGCGAGGCGGGCACGCGCAAATAGGTATTGGCGACAAATGTGGTAATAATTTTGGTGCGATTGGCGGCACGGTATAGCATTTCTTTAATCACCACCGGGCAGGCATCTGCATCGACCCAAATTTTCATGGCATTAGCGAATAAAAAAATAAAAAGCCAGAAGCAATCATCAGTACGCCAAACGTGATCAGCATGCCGGTACTGCGGTATATAAACACTTCTGGTTCGCGGCTAATGCCAAAAGCATGTGCGCTGCGACCCAATAGCAAAGCGCTACACAAGGCATGCATCACATAGGCTGGCGCTGCACTTAACTCCATAAAGCTTAGTAAAATTAAACACAGTGGCACATATTGCGCAAAATTAGTGTGTGCTGCAATCGCACGTTTGAGCGGAGCTACATTGCCATCGCCTAACGCCACACGGTGCTTGCGACGCTGTTTGATCACCAACATGCTAAGGTAAACAAATAGCAGCGCAAGTGCTGCAGCATAGACTGAAACAATATGGAGTTGCATGATGGGCATGCTTGGCTTTCTGTGAATATTAAAAAGATTCTAACCGAAACTGCCTACGCTTTGCACAGAGCAAGTTTCAGCTATTGCCTTAAGTCACTAGCTTACCCACTTTAACCTAGTCTACTTTAGCCTAGACCCATTATTTACCGCGATGACCACGGTGCACAGGTTTAGGCGCAAATAATGGCGTTTGTGGCATGGCTTGATGGCGCGCCGCTTCAGAAATTAAACGACCATGTGGCATGGTTGGTTTAGCAGCGGCATTGCCATTGTTATCAGCATTTGCCTGCGCAGAAGGACGATTGTTATTAGATTGCGCGCGTTGGCCTTGTGGCTGACTTTGCCCTGTACGTTGGCCTTGTGGTTGTTCTTCACGTTGCGGCTGGCCTTGGCGCTGCCCTTGTACCGGCCTTCTTTGTTGACCGTTGCTAGGCTTTTGACTATTCGCCTGTTGACCATTACCTTGTGGGCGACGGCCTTGTGGCGGACGCGGCGCTCTAGGTGCTTCCACTTCTGGCTTGGCCGGTGGCTCAAAGCCTTCCACCAGCACTTTTGGAATC
>DASWSZ010000203.1:0-12122 GCA_036402395.1 Methylophilus sp. | reverse complement strand
AGGGCGCATTCCTGCCGCAAAATCTGCAAACCCATGGAGTGAAACGTCGCCACCGTTAAGCCTTTGGTACTTTTGCCTTGCATTAATTTGGCCACACGTTCTTGCATTTCTAACGCGGCTTTATTGGTAAAGGTAATCGCTGCGATTTCTTTAGGCTGGTAACCGGCTTCATTAATCAAGTAGGCAATTTTTTGCGTGATGACGCGTGTTTTGCCACTGCCAGCACCGGCCAGCACCAATAATGGGCCACCGAGGTATTTCACTGCTTCGCGCTGGGGAGAGTTAAGGCTATTTAACATGGGGCTCACTGTTTCGACTAGGTCTAACGCCGAATTAGCTTTATAGTGTGGTTATGAATTTTGGTTGCCGTATTTTAATTCAATTCCCCCCTGTTTATGCCAAGCTTTGACTTAAAGACCATTATATTTATGTCAATGTTGCTCACCTTCATGCTATCCATGCTGTTGGCCATCACTCGTTCGCACCATAAAGACGTCAATGGCCCGGGTTATTGGGCGGTGGGTAATTTGGTCATAGGCTTAGGTATGGTGATTTTATTTTCCAAGTTTGAAGCGGGTCAGTGGCATGTGTTGCCCGGCGTGGTATTGATAGGCACCGGGTTAGGCTTATTTATCAATGGCATAGAGGCTTTTTCTGCAAAAGTGGTACGTCACTATATCCCGCTGTTGATAGGCACTTTGTTGGCGCTGGCCAATGTCTATTTAATCGGCGCTGAGCATAGCCTTAGAGTGATTGTCATCTGCAATACCTTTTTGTTTGCACTGATCTATTTTAAATGTGCACGTCTAACCTTTGGTAAAGACGATGGCTTGGTGGGGAATCTGTATTGGATCGCTTCTAGCCTATTTTTTATGATGGCGTTGCTACTTATGGCGCGCGTTTTTTCTGCGTTTTATCTAGAAAATGGCCAGTTTGATAGTTTTATGCAATGGCCCGTCAATGCTTATACCTTTATGCTGGCTTGTGTGATTCAGTTTTTTGTGTCGGTATTGTTTGTGTTGATGCTGACGGCGCAAGTCAATCAGAATCTGCAATCCATGGCGACAGTCGATGGCTTGACCAATGTGTTGAATCGGCGCGGCTTACAAGATGCCGCCCTTAAAATGCACGCCATTTGTAAACGCATTAGCATCCCGATGTCGCTGCTGATGGTGGATTTGGATTATTTTAAACGCGTCAATGACACCTACGGCCATTTGGTGGGCGATGAAGTGTTGATTGCGGTGGCTAAAACCATTAAAACCACCTTGCGCGCAGGTGACGTGGTAGGGCGCTATGGCGGTGAGGAGTTTTGTGTGTTGCTGCCCAATACCTCAGAGCAAGAGGCGGTGGCGCTGGCCGAACGCATACGCGATATTATTCAAAATAAACGTATTTCTATCCGCCATATTAAGAAGCAAGCCGCCATGCAAAATGATTTGCAATGTACAGTAAGTATAGGCGCAGCCGGTTCAGAGTCAGTGGGTTATGATGTCCAGCGCCTGCTGGCGACTGCTGATAATGCATTGTATTTGGCTAAAAATCGCGGCAGAAATTTGGTGGCGACGCATGCGGGGATTGTCACCAAACAATACTAGTATTTTGTATGGTTTATTATTGTCTTGTTTAGATTTGTATTTGATGTGGACAAGTCTTACGCTTTAATCCTCTGAATGTAGATCAGTTGCGGTGTTTTTAGCAATATCAGGCGTTGTTTCTTCTGTTATTTCTTCTGCACGTTCAGATACTGGCAGCGGTTTCAATTGTTCAATTAGCGTTTGCCGACTTTTGGGCGTTTCTAAACTCACGCGCCCAATCGCGCCACTGCGATAATCGGTCAGCAAGGTCATGGCGGTGCGTTCCATATCCCATTCACCATCATGGCGCTTGTAGGCGCGGCGTTTGGCAATCGCTTCTAATAAATCCACCCCATCCATGCTATTGACATCTAATTGCATGGCGTCTAATTTAAAGCGCGTATTCAACAAAGCAGGGTAGTTTTTGAGTAAATTGTTGCCTAAAAATACTGCTACATCTTCATCAATTACTGCGTTTCTGCCTATGGCATGACTAGCCGCCAACATATAACCATCTGATTCATAAGCGATTCTAGGCCACATCATGCCGGGTGTGTCGATAATGGTCATGGTATCGTCTAACTCAAAGCGCTGCTGGCTTTTGGTCACGGCGGGTTCGTCGCCCACTTTGGCCACGCGGCGATTCAGCAAGGCATTCATCAGCGTGGATTTTCCCACATTGGGAATACCCATAATCATCATACGTAAGGGTTTTAAATGCGTGCCACGATGCGGTGCTAATTTGCGACAAAGCGCAGGGATTTTTTTAGCATCACCGGCTTTTTTGCAAGACAGCGCTACCGCTTTGGTATTGGGTAGCGCATTAAAATAATTCAGCCAAGCTTGCGTCGCCGCTGGGTCGGCTAAATCGGCTTTATTTAAAATTTTTAAATTAGGCCGCTGCCTAAAGTTGCGCATTTCGTCAATCATCGGGTTATGGCTGGCAGCCGGTAAACGCGCGTCTAGCACCTCAATCACCACGTCAATAAACTCCATGGTTTCTTCTGCTTTTTTGCGCGCAGACGTCATATGTCCTGGATACCACTGAATTGCCACTGCATGCTCCCGATAACGCCATGTAAAGCGATGCATGCCGGAATAGCGCTCGCTTAATAGGTTTATCTTAATAGGTTGGCAAAGTATGCTTAGCCATTTAAATAAAATATGCGCACACTTTGTTTAAGTATGCGCATTTTATCATTGAGTGCTAAAGAACTAGGTTTTTATCTTTAGATGGGTTGGAGTGTGTTATTGATGCTCATTGGGTGCATGGTTATGGCGTCCGTGTTCATCTGGGCCGTGATCGTCTACTCCGTGATGGTTCCTATGCATTTTTTTATCCTGCCACTTTTGCCGCATGGCTTTGCGTTGTTCTGGGCTCATATTTTGCATGCGCTCGCGCCATTTGTCTTTTTGCTCGGGTGATAAGTTTTTCCAACGCTCACGCAGCGCTTGACGTTCTTCTGGTGGCAATTGTTTAAATTCGCGCATGCGTTCTTTAATATGTGCACGCTCCTCTGGACTCATATTCTGAAAGCGCTGCATTTTATCTTGCATGCGTGTGCGCTCCTCTGGCGACATGCTGCTCCAACGCGCGGCACCTTCACTTAAGCGTTCTTGTCTATGCGGCGGCAGGTCATCCCAATGGTCTTTAACCGGGGCTAAGGTTTCTTGTTGTTGTGGGTTAAGGCTATTCCACTGAACGCCCTCTGCGCGGATCATACCGGAGTACTGCAATAGCATCAGTAACATCGCCACACTGATTAAATGTTGCGTATAGCGAATCTGATGCAATGGGATGACCTTAAGCTTCATGTGCAAATTCCTTGTTTAGCATCTCTCTTTTAGTCAACTTATTTTCAGTCATTTAGCTCACCACATCGGCTGGGTTGGCGGCATTGGTTTGCACTTCGTCCAGCCATAGATAAAAGTCGGCATCACGCACCAAGTCTAACTCGTCTGGACTTTCCATCAGTTCAACCATGGCACTGTAGTCACTGGTGTTGCCAGATGGCTCAAGCAGTGATTGTTGTGCGGGTAGGATTAACATGATTGCCATGACGCTACAAAACGCTACGCCAGCCACCGGCACCCATGTCATATTTTGAGTAATACTCTGCCACCATGCCGTTTTGCGCATTTGCAACAAAGCCTTGCGGCGTATGGCTTGCAGCCTCAATTGGGTGTCGCTATCTAGCTCATTAGAGGCTGTAAGCGTGGCCTTAATACGTTCCGTAAATTTGGTTTCGTCTATCATGGTTGAAAATCCTTCAATGCTATGCGTAACTTTTCCAAGGCGCGTGAGTGATGTGTTTTAACACTGCTTTCCGAACATTGCATGGCTTTAGCCGTATCGCTAATGTCTAAGCCTTCCCAAGTACGTAATAAAAACACTTGCTGTTGCCGCATCGGCATCTCGCTTAAGGCTTGATTTAAATGCGCCATAAATTCAGCATCTTGCAACTGAATATCCGGAAAGCTAGAGGCGTTAGCTGGCTGCTGTTCTAGCAAGTCTTCGCCTTCCTCATCTTCGTCTGGCCGGTGTAACCAACTTCTAAATCTGTTGCGCACCGATTGGCGCCTGTGCCAATCCATGATGCGTGATTCTAAAATACTATAGAACAACGGTTTCCATGATGAAGCTGGATGCTCGCTATACTTTTGCACCAGTTTCATCATGGCATCTTGCACTATATCCAGCGCATCCTCTCGATTGCCAGTGGCATACATTGCCATACGAAAAGCCCGCCGCTCTATCTCCGCTAAAAAAGCTTCCATCTATTTTTTCATTTCTGCATCAACCATCTTGGTGTTATCCCTATATGGTTGGATTGTAGTGTTATTTTTACTGGATTGCCGTATTCATTTTATACCAGTTGCCATTAATGATGGCCTTTTCTATGATGGTGACGATGACTAGAGCGGTGGTCATTGCCACGATGCGCGCTATAGTCAGCGCGGCGATCAGCACGATAATCCCATCTATGGTTAATGCGCTCGCCTCTATTGTCCAACCTATCATTAATGCGTTCACCGCGCGCATCCAAGCGGTCATTGATGCGTTCACCTTTGCGGTCTAAACGATAGTCGATACGGTCACCTTGATTTCTTAACTGTGCGGCTTTATTAAAATGGCCATTGGCGGCGGCACGGTCAGCTTTATTGTCAAAACGGTCTTCAATACGGTCTCCGCGACGATCAAATCTATCCTCTATGCGGTCGCCTCTTCTGTCTAAACGGTTCTCAATGCGATCGCCACGGTTGTCTAGGCGCTGTTCTATACGGTCACCGCGACGATCTAAACCCACCTCGTGTAAATTGCCGGCCATTGCACTGCTGGCGAATAGCGTGCTGCTCAATACGGCGCTGAATAATGTCGCTTTAAGTAATAGGTGCATTTTTATACTCCCTCAATAAGGTGGCTAGCTAGATTTCTGCTTGGGCAGGACAACATTGTTGGCCTTGTCTATCCAAACGCAATCCGCCTAGCTAAGTCGACAGGCTGGGTGATATTTTTTAACGTTAAGCCTAATGCACGATAAAATATCAGTTATGTCATTACCGCCCGAAATCAAACCTCATCAATCTGTGCCTTTATTAAAAGCGCTGCATATTCTCACCCGTGACGGCAAGCTTAACCAAGATAGCCGCCGCAAGCTTAAGCAGGTCTACCACTTGGTGAATTTTATAGAGCCCTTATTTAATGAGGTACTGCAACACAATGCCAATCCAACCCTGGTCGATCATGGTGCTGGTAAATCTTATTTGGGCTTTATTTTGTATGATTTACTGTTAAAGCAAAAAGCAGCGGGGCAGGTCATTGGCATCGAAACCCGGGCGGAATTAGTAGAAAAATCCAAACAATTGGCTACTGAATGTCACTTTGAGCGCATCCATTTTGAGCATCTAAGTGTGGCAGATTCTATTATCGCTAGCTCTATTCCAGCGCATGTGGATATTGTCACGGCTTTGCATGCCTGCAATACTGCTACCGATGATGCTATCCAATTTGGCTTACAAAAGCGCGCTAAGTATATGGTGCTAGTGCCGTGTTGTCAGGCCGAAGTGGCCGAGGTGTTGCGCGAACATAAAGCTGTAAGTTTAAGCAAAACGCCATTAAGTGAAATTTGGCGCCACCCCATCCATACGCGCGAGTTTGGCAGTCAGCTTACCAATGTATTGCGTTGTTTGCAGCTTGAGGCGGCAGGGTATTCAGTGACCGTAACTGAGCTGGTGGGCTGGGAACACAGCATGAAAAATGAACTCATCATTGCTAAATATACCGGCCAAAAACGTAAAAATGCAGCAGAACGCATTGCTGCCATTTTAAGTGAGTTTAACTTGCAGGATTTACAGCCACGTTTTTTGGCCTAACATGCTAAGCCGCTATTGTTTACTATGTTTATTGCTGATTTCGCCATTATTATCCCCCGCGTTTTCTCAAGTATCACCGGCCTTATTGTTAGCACAACACTACCAGCAAGGTGTTGATGTTACAAAATATCTCATCAGCGAAAAATATGATGGCATGCGCGCTTTGTGGGATGGCAAACAGTTGATTAGCCGCCAAGGGAATAAGATTAATGCGCCGAATTGGTTTACTAAAAATTTGCCCAATGTGGCGTTGGATGGTGAATTGTGGCTGGCACGTGGAACATTTGATGCGCTTTCTGGCGCGGTAAGAAAAGACCACCCCGTAGACGCTGAATGGCAAAATATTAGTTACCAGATTTTTGAGCTACCTAATGCACCAGGCACATTTGAAACCCGCGCTAAACGCATTGTAGAAGTCGTTAAGCAAGCCAATCTGCCACATTTAAAAGCTGTGCATCAATTTAGGTTAAAAGATGAAGCAGAGTTAACGTTACGATTGAAACGCGTGATCAAAAATGGTGGAGAGGGTTTGATGCTGCACCGTGCTGATGCGCTTTATACAACGGGTCGTAGCGATAACTTGCTTAAATTAAAACCGTTGTATGACGCCGAGGCAACAGTGATTGCGCATACCGTAGGTAAAGGAAAATATGCTGGAAAATTGGGCGCCTTAGTAGTGGAAACTCCGCAAGGCGTTCGTTTTAAACTAGGTACAGGTTTTACTGATGTACAACGCGCAAATCCGCCACCTATAGGTAGTACCGTCACTTATACTTATCAAGATACGACTAAGCATGGCAAGCCAAAATTTGCCCGTTTTTTAAGGGTGAGGAACGAGTAAAGTTGGATTGTGTCATTGAAGGTAAAGAATGTGCGTTAAACACATAGAATGTTCGTTTTATTTAAGTTTTATATATTAGTTTTTTGTAAAAATGCCCGCACCCCAGCATGTTAAAATAGCTACTGCATGACGACACCGCTTAATTTCACTTCCCTCAATCAACCATTGCAAACCTGCATGCTGGCAGATAGGCACGCACTGCGCCGTAAAATGCGTGATGTGCAGGATTTGCTGAAGTTGAATGATGAAAAATCTGCATTAAAAGCACAACGTTTACAGGCAGAAATCGCACAAAAATTACGCACATCGCAAGCCAAATATCAGCAGCGGTTAACAAATTTGCCTAAACCTGAATATCCAGCAGAGTTGCCAGTAAGTGGCAAAAAAGACGAGATTGCTGCGGCCATTGCCAGCAATCAAGTGGTGATTATTTGCGGGGAAACCGGTTCGGGCAAAACCACACAAATCCCCAAAATTTGCTTAGAACTAGGCCGTGGTGTGTCGGGCTTAATCGGTCATACCCAGCCACGACGTATTGCCGCCCGGTCTGTTGCTAGCCGCATCGCGCAAGAACTTAACTCACCACTCGGCCAAGTGGTGGGGTATAAGGTGCGTTTTAACGATAAGCTATCAGAAGGTAGTTACGTTAAGTTAATGACCGATGGTATTTTGCTAGCGGAAACGCAGGGCGATAAATTTCTCAACGCTTATGACACGATTATCATCGATGAAGCGCATGAGCGCAGCTTGAATATTGATTTTTTACTGGGATATTTGAAGCAATTATTGCCTAAACGACCTGATTTAAAAGTGATTGTGACTTCAGCCACGATTGATGCCGACCGGTTTTCAAATCACTTTAATGGTGCTCCGGTCATAGAAGTCAGTGGTAGAACCTATCCAGTCGAAATTCGCTACCGCCCATTGGGTAAATCTGGGTTTCGTGCCAAAGAAATTGCAGAAGCTGACAATGCGCAGTTTGATTTAGACGATGACACAGTGTTTGGCATTGCTCGCAAAGCCAAAACCGAAGCGCGCTGGTTAGAGGAAGACGATGAAGAAGAGGCGATAGAAGAAGCCATTCTGGACGCGGCAGATGATTTACTGCGCCAAGGTGATGGCGATATTTTGGTGTTTCTGCCGGGCGAGCGCGAGATACGCGATACGGCAGACCACTTACGCAAATACCAAGGCCGCTCAGCCAAATTAAAACATATCGAAGTATTGCCCTTGTTTGCGCGCTTGAGCATAGAAGATCAGCAAAAAATCTTTAAAACTCATAGCACTAGACGTATTGTGCTGGCCACCAATGTAGCAGAAACTTCATTGACCGTGCCCGGCATTAAGTATGTGATTGATGCAGGATTGGCGCGGGTAAATAGATACAGTGCACGCGCCAAAGTCGAGCAGTTGCAAATTGAGAAAATTAGCCAAGCCGCTGCCAAGCAGCGTGCAGGCCGTTGCGGGCGCGTCTCCAATGGTATTTGCGTGCGCTTATATGCTGAGGACGATTTTAATGCGCGCCCAGCATTTACTGAGCCAGAAATTTTACGTAGCTCACTTGCTAGTGTGATTTTACGCATGGCCGCTTTACGCTTGGGTGATGTAACGCAGTTTCCGTTTATTGAAGCGCCGAGTTCACGCTTAATTGCCGATGGTTATTTGCTGCTGCAAGAGTTGGGCGCGGTGGA
Source organism: Methylophilus sp. (assembly GCA_036402395.1). GTDB lineage: Bacteria > Pseudomonadota > Gammaproteobacteria > Burkholderiales > Methylophilaceae > Methylophilus. The sequence continues at coordinate 3,639 of DASWSZ010000203.1, read as the reverse complement.
TGCCAATCGCCATATTACCGAAACTGGCTTGCAGCTTGCTAAGCTACCGCTAGACCCCAGAGTGGGGCGCATGATTTTAGCCGCCAAGCGTGAAGGGTGCTTGCAAGAAATGCTGATTATTGCCAGTGTGTTAAGCATACAAGACCCGCGCGAACGGCCGATGGATAAGCGCGAAGCTGCGGACAATGCGCATGCTAAGTTTGCCGGTGAACATTCTGACTTTATGAGTTATCTTAAAATATGGGAGTGGTTTGACGGCGCGCTAAAACAGAAAAAATCCAATAAAGATTTGCTCAATCAATGTCATGCCAATTTTCTATCATTTTTGCGTTTAAAAGAATGGCGCGAGTTACATGGGCAGTTGTTGGATATTGTCGAAGAGATGGACGAGAAAAGTGTTTCTGCGCGTCAGGCACCAGCAGTGCGATTAGGCAATGGTGTGGCTGATAAGTCAGCAGTCATGAGTGAGGCGCAGAAATATGAACAAATTCACAAAGCGTTGCTAGCGGGATTACTCGGCAATATTGGCTTTAAAGATGGCGAGAGTGAGTCTTACGCTGGTGCACGCGGCATACGCTTTCATATCGCGCCGGGTTCTACGCTTAAAAAAACGCGGCCAAAATGGGTGATTGCCGCAGAGTTGGTAGATACCACTAAGTTGTACGCACGTTGCGTGGCGAAGATAGAGCCGGATTGGATAGAGCCATTGGCAAAAGGGCTGACGCAAAGCCATTATGCCGACCCGCGCTGGGATAGAAAATTAGCGCAAGTGGTGGCATGGGAGCGGGTTAGTTTATATGGGCTGACCATTATCCCAAAACGGCGCGTGCATTATGGCCCAATAGACCCGCAACAATCGCGTGAAATTTTTATTCGTGAAGCCTTAGCCAATATGGAGTTCGATACCAGAGCGTCATTTTTTGAAGCCAATCGCCGCATGATCGCCGATATTGAAGAGTTGGAGCATAAAGCGCGGCGGCAAGATGTGCTGGTGGATGAGCATCAGTTATTTGCGTTTTATGATGCCATTATCCCGCAGGGCATTATCAATGGCGCAGGCTTTGAAAAGTGGCGCGAGACTGCCGAGCAAACAACGCCAAAGTTATTGCACTTAACGCGCGATGCGCTGATGCGCCACGGTGCGGCTAGCATTACTGAGGCGCAGTTTCCTGAAACGCTAGAGATTGATGGCGCTATGCTTAATTTGAAATATCGCTTTGAACCCGGGCATGCTTTGGATGGTGTCACCGCCAATGTGCCGCTGGCTTTATTGAATCAACTCAATGCTGAGCGCGCTGAATGGTTAGTGCCGGGTATGGTGCGCGAGAAAATCACGGCGTTGATTAAATCGTTGCCTAAAACATTGCGCCGCGTCTGCGTGCCAGTGCCAGACTTTGTCACTGGCTTTTTAGAGCAGCATCCAGCCAGTGGCGCGTTATTGCCGCAACTGGCTGACTATATTCAACGCAAAACCACACTTAAACTAAGCCCTGCCGATTTTGATGTAAGCAGTTTGCCGCTGCATGTGTTGATGAACTTTAGCGTCACTGATGAAAAAGGCCGCGAGCTTGGCATGGGGCGCGATTGGAACGCACTTAAAAAGCAATTAGGTTCAGCGGCACAATTGACCTTTCGTAGCAGTTCACCGAGCATCGAAAAAACCGGTTTAAAACAATGGGATTTTGGCGATTTGCCTGAAACCTTAACCTTTACCAAAGAAGGCCATCAACTCACTGGTTATCCTGCATTGGAAGACAATGTGGATTCTGTGGCGGTAAAACTGTTTGATACTGCCAGAGAAGCTGAGCAAAATCATCGGCTAGGCGTATGCCGCTTAATGCGTTTTGAGTTAAAAGAGCAAATGAAGCAGCTGGAAAAAGGCTTGCCGCAGTTTAATCAATATGCGTTATTGCTACGTAATGTGGTGTCACCAGACGATTTGCGTGAGGATTTATTAGCGACCATCGCAGACCGCGCCTTTATTGGTGAAGATGATTTGCCTAGAAATAGCGATGCCTTTATGAAATTAAAACAACGCGCCCGCGCCCGTTTGCCAGCCGTCACTGAGGCCTTAGTGCGCCAAGTCCAAGCCATTGCCAATGAATATCAAGCGTTGGTGAATCAGCAAGCTAAAATGCCCGCCACGATGAACCGTTTAAAGCGCGATTGTGAGCAGCAAATTGGTTTGCTGGTGTACAAAGGCTGTTTTACACACACGCCTTGGGAGCAGTTACAGCATATTCCACGCTTTTTAAAAGCCTTGCGTTTGCGTATTGAAAAGCAGCCCGCCAACCCAGAACGTGATGGTAAAAATGCAGCCAGCGTTGGCCTACTATGGCAGCGTTGGCAGGATAAAGTCAATGCATTGCACGCTGCGCATCAGCAAATTCCACAATCCTTGCTGGATTACCGCTGGTTAATCGAAGAGTTGCGCGTGTCACTATTTGCTCAAGAGCTTCGGACACCGTTCCCAGTATCCATCAAACGTTTAGATAAACTGTGGTCTGAGCTTAGTTAATACGCATGGCGACAACACCACTTCATCCAGATGAGTTTTTAAAACATACGCGCAAAGACCGCGCCATTAGCATACGTATTAGCCGCAATACCTTGCTGGCGTTTATATTTTCTTTGGTGTTTCACGGTTTGCTGTTGTGGTTGGTAGTGCCAAAAATTGAGGGTGAGCCGCTACCCAGAGCTACGCCAATACAAGTGAATTTAGCACCATTGCCGCAACCTGTGGTGGCAGAACCTGTGCCGCCAGCGCCACAGCCTCTTGAACCTGAGGTCGTTAAACCGCCACCCAAAGTGATGGCTAAAAAGCCTACGGTTAAGCCTAGCAAACCACGCCAACAAGATTTTTCTGTGCCAGAAGTCATGACGCAAACCCAGCCCAGCCCACAAGCCGTGCCTACTCCATCTCCAACACCCACAGCACCTGCGCAAGATGATGCGCCAGTGGACATGATGGCCTTGGTCAATCGTAATCGTAACCGCAGAGATAGCTTTGAATCGCAAGCCGCCAGAGAAAATGCTGCAGCCATTGCGCGCGAGCAAGGGCCAAGTGAAGATGAAAAGCGGACTCAACGCATTATGGAAAACTTAAAAGTCGGCACCAATGGTATTTTTGAGATCAAGCGTTTGGAATCGCGTGGTGCCAGCTTTAGCTTTAAAGGCTGGACCGATAATGCAAGCAATGCCAAGCTGCAGTATTTTGAAGTGGAAGCGAAAAGTGGCCAAGACATTCGCCTGCTGGTGATACGGCGCATGATTGCCCTAATACGCGAGCATTATCAGGGTGATTTTACGTGGGATTCTCACCGACTGGGCCGTTCACTCACGTTGTCCGCTCGTCCAGAAGACAATGCTGGCTTGGAAGATGTGTTGATGCAGGAGTTTTTTGGCGCAAACTATAAAACGCAGTAACTTTAAACCACACAATACCATTGTTTAGCGCGATATTGTTTTTTCAAGTACTGCAGCTAAGCCTTCTTTGCGGTCTAAAAATTGTTCCCTGAGTGGAAGACAAGCCGCTTGTTTTTTTGTATACAACTCTTTATCTGACTTTAATTTTTTAATAGCCAAAACGTAGCTTGCAATATTTTCCGCTTGCGACTCTACAATGGCTGCGCCTAACAC